>CAMYAU010000035.1 GCA_947253735.1 uncultured Varibaculum sp.
ACGCCACGGTGAATAATCCGCAACTGCACTTCATCGCCCACATCGATCTTGAGCAACGAATCTTCCAAGGCCTCGACCGCACCGGACACGTCGCCCTTCAAGATCAGGTTCAAAGTATCTACCTTGCCCTGTTCCAAAGCGGCATTGAAATCTTCCAGCGAAATCCGTTTACGACGTTTGCCTAGTTGCGCGGCGCGTTGCTGCGCTTCACGCTTATCAGCAATCTGGCGAGCAGTACGTTCATCTTCCGCTACCAGCAAGGAATCGCCTGCCCCCGGTACACTGGTCAGCCCGAGCACCGCGGTTGGGAAGGAAGGCCCAGCTTCTTCTACCGTGTTGCCGTACTCGTCCAGCATGGCACGCACGCGGCCGTGAGCAGAACCCACCACGATGGAGTCCCCTACTCGCAAGGTACCGCGCTGCACCAAAATGGTGGCTACGGCGCCGCGCCCTTTATCCAAACGAGTTTCAATAGCCACCCCGCGTGCAGGTGCATTCGGATTAGCTTTCAGCTCTAGGGCAGCATCTGCGGTTAGCAGCACGGCCTCTAACAGTTCGTGGATACCTTTACGCTGTTTCGCCGAAACATCAACGAACATTACATCGCCGCCGTATTCCTCGGCTACCAGACCGTATTCGGTGAGCTGGGCTCGGACTTTGTCCGGGTTAGCGTGCGGTTTATCTACCTTGTTCACCGCCACCACGATCGGAACATTAGCCGCTTGCGCATGGTTGATTGCTTCCACCGTCTGAGGCATAACTCCGTCATCAGCAGCTACCACCAAAATCGCAATATCGGTAACTTCTGCCCCGCGGGCACGCATCGCCGTAAAGGCTTCGTGACCAGGGGTATCAATAAAGGTAATCGCGCGACGCGTCTCATCCAGATCGATGTTTACCTGGTAGGCACCGATATGCTGGGTGATTCCGCCATGTTCGTCGCCCACCACATCGGTATCGCGGATGGCGTCCAGTAGTTTGGTTTTACCGTGGTCAACGTGACCCATAACCGTAACCACCGGAGGACGCGGCAGGGCATCCTCTTCGTCGTTTGCCTCTTCTTCCTTCAAGTCGATGTCGAAGGATTCTAGCAACTCGCGATCTTCATCTTCCGGAGACACTACCTCTACTTGGTAGCCGAGTTCGGCCCCTAAAGTGACCAGGGTGTCCTCGTCCAAAGACTGGTTCGAGGTGGCCATCTCCCCCAAGGTCATCAGCACGGTAACCAAGGATGCGGGATCACAGTCAATCCGATCTGCCATATCCGCTAAGGAGGCGCCTGAACGCAAGCGTAAAGGCGTAGAGCCGTCGCCATGAGGTACCTGCACGCCGCCAATCTTGGGAGCTGTTTGCTCGTACTCGGCGCGTTTTGCGCGCTTCGATTTACGTCGCTTAGCTTTTGATGAACCGCCGCGACCAAACGCCCCCTGAGTGGCGCCAAAACCGCCGCGACCGCGGTTATTCATCCGGTGACCGCCGGGACGACCGGAGCCACCAGGACCACCTGGACCGCCTTGCCCGCCTCCGCCGCGACGCTGCCCGCGAGAAGGAGTCGGTTGATCCATCATCGGAGCCGCCGCTGAATGGGTCGGCATCACGTTCGGAGTGGCGCTAGTTCCCCGACGATTTCCCCGAGCAGGACGTCCGCGACCAGCGTTTTTACGCTGCCCGGAGCTGCCGCCGGGACGCGGCATTCCCTGCGAGGATGCGAAAGGATTGTTGCCCGGACGCGGACCGCCCGGACGCGGCATTCCCTGCGCCGAGGCAAAAGGATTGTTGCCCGGACGCGGTGTTCCGGGACGGGGAGCCGGCTTGGGACCTGGTTTTGCAGCTGAGCCACCCGGTTTAGGTCCAGGGCGCGCTGCTTTTTCTTCCGGCTGTTCCCCGGTCTTATTCGCCGCCGGCTTAGCTGCGGGTTTCGGACCCGGTTTGGGACCGGTGGCCGCAGCAGCTTTCGGGGCAGGGGCAGGAGACTCTACCTTTTGCTCGGGGGTTGATTCCGTCGCTTTGTTCTCGTTAACTGGCGTTTCTGCGGTCTTCGGGGCAGCGGGTTTTGCACTTTTCGTTTCCCGCGCCTTCGGGGTCTTGGCTTTAGCTTTGGTACTAGCGGCCTTCTTCTTTGCCGATTTCCCCTTGGGAGCCGCCGCTTCTACCTCTTCCGCTAGCTTGGCAAAATGCTCGCGCATTTTCCGCGCCACCGGAGCCTCAATAGTCGAAGAGGCGCTTTTTACGAACTCCCCCGAGTCTTTTAGTGCCTGCAGCACAATTTTCGAAGTGGTTCCGAGCTCTTTCGCTAACTCATGAACTCTAAGTTTTGCCACAATTCTCCTTGCTGGCCTGCCCAGCATGGAGCAGGCTATTGCTTTAATTGGCAGATCATCGCTGGTTGCTCATCGGGTGACCATCAGCTTCCAACCCTGCTTTCCTGTATCGGGCATCCACTGGGTGTAGATGCCGGTAACCTTGCATAACAGATCCCATTCTGCTCACAAGAAAGCACCGGTCAGGCAATGCCGAGAACCGGTGCGTCCCTTGCAACCAAAGTTAGGTTCCGTAATCTATATTAGCGCCTTCGCTTGAATAAGCCGAAGCCAGGTAAATAATGGCCCCAGAGATTTTAGACTTCCTCACCAGGGGTTTGCGGATCAAGATCAGACCTAATATCAATCTTAGCCCCGGTTAAACGAGCAGCTAGACGCGCATTTTGACCTTCTTTACCGATCGCCAAAGACAGCTGAAAATCAGGTACCACCACATGTGCCAAGACATGCTCGGCAGGCTCTACCGTGACAGAGGTAACATGCGCAGGTGAGAGTGCATTAGCGACGAAAGTAGCTACGTCCTCCGAATAGTCAATAATGTCGATTTTTTCGTGGTTTAGTTCATTCATAACCGCGCGGACTCGCCTACCCATCGGGCCAATACAGGCCCCCTTAGCATTGATATTAGGACGAGCAGAACTGACCGCAATCTTGGTGCGGTATCCAGCTTCCCGCGCCACCGATTCGATAACCACGTCTCCAGAGGTAATCTCGGGAACCTCCCGCGCAAAAAGCCCACGCACCAAGTCGGGGTGACGGCGAGAAATTTCGATTCTTGCCCCTTTTTCGCCCAAGGCTGCTTTCACTACGACTGCCCTAATCCACTGGCCATGGCGATATTGCTCTCCGGGGACTTGTTCGGCTTTCGGCAAAACTGCCTCAAACTCGCCTACTTGCACTATTACGGTGTCGTTATCTTGCTTCCGCTGGACAATCCCCGAAACCACTTCTCCCTTTTTATCCCGGAAAGACCCCAGCACTTGCTCGTCCTCGGCCTCCCGCAGCCGCTGCATAATAATGGAGCGGGCAGTGGTGGTGGCAATCCTTCCAAACCCCGAGGGAGTGTCATCGAACTCGCCGATTTTATTGCCATCTTCATCGACTTCAGCCGCCATTACCATTACGTGACCGTTCTTGCGGTCAACTTCTACCCGGGCTTCATCTAGCGCCCCGGGGGCATTGTGGTATGCCTTTAGCAACGCGTCCTCAATAGCGGCCATCAGGGTATCTAAACTGACACCCTTTTCCGCCTCTACCATACGTAATGCGGCCATATCAATATCCATTGATGCTCCTTGCGAGCTTTAGAACTGCACCACCATCTGGGCGTGCGCAATATCTTCTAGGGAGATACGGCTCTGCCCGGCAGCAGTGAGCAGTTCGATTTCTTCAGTTGTCGTAGCTACCAGTTTACCCTCTTCCCGCTTGCCATCACACATTTTAACCGCCACCTGGTGTCCAATTGCCCTTGAAAACTGGCGTTCATCTTCTAGGGGGCGCTCAATCCCGGGAGTAGAAACCTCCAAATTGTAGGCACCCTTGATCGGGTCAGCCTCATCTAAGTGCGAGGAAATCTTCCTGGTTACTTGCGCGAGCTGATCTTCACGTACTGCTCCTGGCCCGCGCGGTAAATCTACCGTTACCACCAGGCGGGTATATTTCCCGGCGCGCTTGAGCGATACTTCCTCGAGGTAGAGACCGGCCGCCTCGCAATCTGGGCGCAGCAGTTCCAAGAGTTCAGTTTCTAGTTTGCTTTTAGGTTTTGTCATTTTTCTCGCCTCCCGGATTATCATTTCAAAAAATATGTTACCCGTGGCAAACTTAACTCTGATGAAGAAAACCTGGATTGTTCCCCTTACTGGACTGTTAGTTGCTTCCCTAAGCCTTAGTGGCTGCGGGGTACGTCTCGATGATGGCTCCGGCGATGCGGTGACGGCCAGTACTACCCAGATGGCGCGTTATCGCGCTAGTGCCTGCCAAGAGGCGATCGGCGCCGGTATTGAACATATTTTTGCTGGTGACCCAAAACTGGCGGCTTTTAAAGATAATTTTGCTGCCCGTAGCAAAGTACTGGGACCGCGTTGGTCCAGTCCCCAGGTAAAAATGTCGGGACAGACAAAACCAGAAAATCTTCCGGAGCCCGCCGCCTACCGGGTTCCCGGAAATGGGCAAGCTCTAGTACAAAAACTGGCAGACTGCCAGGCAGAGATTTTAAATGATGCCGGGGAGCTTATTGACTTGGCCCGGGCGCAACAAGCAGATGGCGAGGGCGATGAGGAGGCTACCGCGCGAGCGGCAGAAACTGCCTCTTTAGCTAAAGTACTGTTCGCTACGGGGATCGCCATGGAACGGGAAAATAAACAGATCGCCGCGGCGACCGCTTTGACCTTGCCGCCTGCCAAACCCACCCCACTCACGCCGCAACGCTACCAGGAAGGCAAGTGGATCCCCGAAAAAATAGATGATTCCGAAAAGCGGGTTGAGTCAGAGAGAAACCTCAGCGAGCAGCAAAAGAAAGAACTTACCCGAGGTATCCGTCAACTAGATGCTTTGCGCTTCAATCTGGAAAAAAACGTCGCTGAAGACGGGGATGTGAAACTGAAAAACCTGGTTTCCAAGACAGTTACTCCCCTGTTGCTGAGACAGATACAAGAGTTAGTGACCCAATTGGGAACGGATCCGCGAGAAGCGGTTTATCAGCCCTATCCTGGTCTTCGCGGCGCAGATAGGGCTGCAATCGCTAAAGGGCTTAGTCTTGCCAGTGGGGTACAGCTAAATTTGCTTACCGTGGTTACGGATGTGCAACCAGCTTTGATTGCCCAAACCCTTAGTAGTCTGCTGGATTTACAGGCACAATTGGGCCAAGATCCGGGAGCGCTTGCTGGATTAAACGCCCAAGAAGCGAAACTGAACATTATCCCTTCCCCTGCGGGACAGTAGGAACAACCCCAGTTCGCTTCCCAGTAGCGGAAGTTTAGCGCCCCTGGTGAGCCTGGGAGTTAAGCTGCTGCTGAGCTCGGATAAACCCCACACTGACCACTTCGATTATCGCTTCTGCGGCGCGGTCTAGGGCATCTTGTAGGGATTTTTGTTCCCCGCGGGGAAAACGCGATAGCACATAGTCGGCGGGATCTTGCCGCGGATACGGGCGACCAATTCCGATCCGCAGGCGCGCATAGTCTTTGGTCCCCAAATTTTGGCTAATGGAGCGCAACCCGTTATGTCCGCCCTCACCGCCTCCGCGTTTTAGCCGTAAATCATAAGCCGCTAAATCCAGTTCGTCATGAACAATCAGGAGATTCTGGGTAGGGTCAATCCCAAAAAACTTCACCAGTTTCGCGGTGGGAATACCGGAAGTATTCATAAAAGAATCCAGCTTTGCCAGGTACACCGTCGGCCCAGAACTTCCAGGCATTCCCACATGCAGAGTTGCTACCTGGCAGCCAGTTTTGTGCCGCCGCAGTTGTTCTCCTTGACTCTCCGCTAAGTTATCTATCGCCAAGTGACCAGCATTATGGCGGGTACCCGCATATTTTTCACCCGGATTTCCCAGGCCAATCACCAGCCAAGACTGTTCCATGTCTACCCCCAGATAGCCTATTTACCCGTTAATCTCGCAGAATTGGTTTCGGGGAGGGCAAGGGCCCTCCCCGAAACATACAAGTAGTAATTACTCTTCCGATTCTTCCTTAGCTTCTTCCGCAGGAGCTTCTTCGCCCTCTGCAGTTTCTTCAGCTGCCGGCTCTTCCGGCATTTCTTCCGGCAGAGTAATCGAGAGCACGTCGTGTTCGCCGTCCAAAGTGGTTACTACGCCCGCAGGCAGTTCTAGCTCACCAGCACGCAATACTCGGCCTTCTTCCCAGCCTTCCACGTTGATAACGATTTCTTCGGGAATCTCCAACGGAGAAACCTGCACCGGCAAGTTGAAGATTTCCAGGTTGACCACCGTGCCCGGGGCTGGCTCGCCAACCACCGTGACAGGTACTTCCACTTCCACTTTCTCGTCACGGCTAACCGCTAGCAAGTCGATATGCAAAATGTCGCGGCGTACCGGGTGACGCTGGATTTCCTTTAGCAGCACCAGGTGCTTCTCCCCGTCTACGTCTAGGTTAATAATCGCGTTCGGGTTATCTTTCACGATCAAGAAAGTCTCGTGTCCCGGCAGATTCAAGTTCAGGTTTTCTTCTACGGTGTGACCATAAAGCACTGCCGGAATCTGACCGGCCCGACGTGCGCGACGCGCGGCGCCTTTACCGGTTTCATTGCGAAGTTGTGCAGATAGTTCTGCTGCCATAACTGTGTTCCTCCTTAGGATTACAAATATTTACGGAACCCCGGAGGACGTGGGGTTTCCCCACGGCCACGTCGATAACGGCACATACGCGCCCTCGCCGAGGCAACCTATTGCCAGGATATAGTCCCGATCCGGCCAGGTAAAACCAAAAAGGCTAAAAGGTTTGGCAACTCACATTTATTGCCGGGGAATATTTATTCTTGATCGAAGAGGGCGGTTACGGAGCCATCATCGAACACGGTGCGAATCGCACTGGCCAGTAGAGGTGCGATCGGTAGGATCGTCAGCTGCGGGAAACGCTTATCTGCCGAAATAGGCAGGGTATCGGTAACGATAATCTCACGCGCCCCGCAGGTAGAGAGGCGTTCGGCGGCGGGCGGAGAAAGTACCCCGTGAGTGGCTGCCACAATCACATCTTTCGCCCCCGAATGCAGTAGCACTTTCACTGCCTCGGCAATAGTGCCGCCGGTATCAATCAGGTCGTCGACCAGTACGCAAGTGCGCCCTTCAACCGTACCTACTACCCGGTGAGCAACTGCCACGTTGGGGCGGGTAGTATCCCGGGTCTTATGCACGAAAGCTAGCTCGCAGCCTCCGAGTTTATTGGCCCATTTTTCTGCCACCCGAATGCGGCCCGCATCGGGAGAAACAATCGTGAGATTGGTTTGGTCTACCCGTCTTTTTACATAATCAATCAGAACCGGCTGCGCATACAGGTGATCCCAGGGGCCGTCAAAGAAGCCCTGTTCCTGTGCGGCGTGCAGGTCTACACTCATTAGGCGGTCAGCGCCAGCAGTTTTGAATAGGTCAGCGATCAGACGGGCCGAGATAGGCTCACGTCCTTGATGCTTCTTATCTTGGCGCGCATAGGGGAAGAAGGGGGCAACAACGGTGATTCGCGCTGCCGATGCCCGCTTGAGGGCATCCACCATAATCATCTGCTCCATTACCCACTTGTTCAAAGGCGCGGTATGGGATTGCACCACGTAGCAGTCCGCTCCCCGCACTGACTCGGAGAAACGTACGTAAATCTCGCCATTGGCAAAATCGTAGGCGACGGTCGGCAATACTTCTGTATGGAGTTCTTCGGCGATTCCCTGGGCAAGCTCGGGGTATGCCCGTCCCGGAACAATCAAAAGGTGTTTTTGACCTGCAGATTTAATCCCCGTCATTGCGTGCTACCTTTCATCATTGGCCAGATTCGCCATGCCGTTATTTTGATTCTACAAGTCATGAGGCGCCCTACAGGTTGGTTTCGCAACTGTGGTTCGAACCGGAAGCGAGATTTACTGCCTGTAAATCACAGCGACGCACCCGCGCGCCCGCTCCCACTTTCACATTTTCAAGGGAGGTAAAGGGCCCAATCTCGGCACCCGTCTGTATCACGGTATTGCCATGTAAATCGCAGCCCGGAAGGATCACAACATCGGGAGCAATAGTGACACTTTTTTCGATCCAAGTGGTTTCGGGGTCGGTAATGGTCACCCCGTCCTTCATTAGTTGGTTAAGGATCCGTCGATTGTATTCACGATGCAATCCCGCTAACTGCACCCGATCATTGCATCCTTCAGCCTGCATATAGTCAGTGATCAGGAAAGCACCGGCGCGTCCGTTACTGGCCGCCAGGGCAATAGTGTCAGTGAGGTAAACCTCGCCCTGATCGTTATTCGTACCAAGACCTAAGAGGGCGTGGGAGAGAAATTCGGCGTCGAAAGCATAGATACCAGCGTTAATTTCCCGAATTTGCCGCTGAGTTTCCTGGCAGTCACGATCTTCAACTATCGCGTTCACTGCACCGGTTTCGGAGCGGATTATTCGACCATAGCCAGTGGGATCAGGTACCAGGGTGGTCAAAATTGTTACTTGATTACCAGCCTCCTGGTGGGTTTCCAGCAGGTTTTTCAGGGTGGAGCTCTCCAGTAGCGGCACATCCCCCGAGGTAATCACCACAGTACCGTTTAACTGTCCTTGCTCAGATAGTTTTTGGAGGGCACATTGCACCGCTCTCCCGGTTCCCGGAATCTCATCCTGATCAGCAAGCACCGCTTGCGGATAGTGAGTGTTGATGTACTGGGCCACCGCTTCGCGTTCATGGCGAATCACCACGCATAGGGCCGTTGGTTTGAGAGAGGCCACCGCCTCAATAGCATGTCCCAGCAACGCTTTCCCCGCCAAAGGGTGCAAAACTTTGGGGAGGGCAGATTTCATCCGAGTACCTTTACCAGCTGCCAAAACAATGGCTGCAGACGGCACATTTTCCATGGTTTGACCCTTTATAGGTAGTCGGATTGGAAATAGTAGGCACCTCAGATGCCAGTTCCGCCCCCAGGATTCGAACCCGGCTCTCAAGGCACCAAAAGCCCGCGTGTTACCTATACACCAGGGCGGAATACTCCTCTATATTACACATCCGAAAAACTTTCCTAAAACTGTGCTGCTATTCCTAGGCTTTTTCTAGCTTTGCCCGCGAATATTTTTTTGATATTGCGTCCAGGAAATAACTTCCAATGAGAAATAAAACCCGATACTACCAGGAATAATTAAGGCACTTTCCCGGTCACAAAATTAAATCACTGCTCCCCAAAAGCTGTGGCCAGATCCATATTTTAGGTAAACCTAACTTCGTGATGCTCTTCATGACCGTTAGGCATAGACCAGTGCCTTGACTTCAAGTAAACTTTGCCTTGTGATTCCACAGAATATTTCCTCTGACGCCACCGACGAAGTCGATCGCATCATTCTTGCTTGGCAGATTGAACGCCCAGATCTTGATGTTTCTCCGATGGAGGTTTATTCCCGGGTTGCACGCCTAGCTCGACATCTAGATTTGGCACGTAAAGAAGCATTCAGTGCGCAAGGAATGGAACCTTGGGAATTCGACGTGCTTTCAGTGCTGCGCCGTGCCGCCGCCCCCTATTCCTTAACCCCCGGCACCCTGTTACAGGAGCTGCTGGTTTCCTCCGGCACTATGACGAATCGGATTGATCGCCTAGAAAAGAAGGGGCTAGTCAAACGTACCCCTTCCCCGCATGACCGCCGCGCAGTGTTGGTATCTCTTACCGATAAGGGAGTTACCCGGGTAGACGCGGCCCTCAAAGAACTTCTACAGCGAGAGTCAGAGTTAGTTTCTCCTATAGACGAGGACGAACGGAAGGTACTCTCGAATCTGCTACGGCGCCTACTGCTACCTTTCGAGGGCACCCCGGTGCGCCCTCTGCGCTAAACCCCTGCAGGCTTTCCCATTTTTGCACTGATAGTCATCCGGTTTAGCCCCGGGCGATATCCTGGTCTATTCCAAAGCTTCCGACAGGCGCAACCAGTTTTCTTCTAGTGCTTCCTCGTCGCTAACCAACTGGGCGCGGCGCTGATTTAGCTTTTGCAGATGCTCCAACCCTTCTGGAGAAGTATCGACGGCACCCTCACTTAACTCCTGATCTACCTGTTTGAGCTGTTGGTGTAGCTTTTCTAGTTTCTTTTCGGTGGCTGAAAGCTCTTTGCGTGTTCGATAAATCTCTGCCCCGCTTTTTTGTGCTGGCTTCCCGGTTTTCTCGCTACCCTCAGCGGTAGTTTTATCGATAGGGACCGCTCGATCACTTTCTGCCGAAATCTCCCCGGCTGCCCGCAGCTGCAAATACTGTTCCACTCCGCCAGGCAGCGCCGCCAAAGTACCGTCAGCTAGCAGCGCCACCTGTGAATCTGTCACCCTTTGCAGCAGGTAACGGTCGTGACTGACCACCACCAGAGTGCCGGGAAAAGAATCCAGCAGATCCTCTAACTGCGCCAAAGTATCGGTATCTAGGTCATTGGTAGGCTCATCCAGGATCAACACATTAGGTTCGGCCAGCAGCTGGGAGGCGATCTGTAGCCGGCGCATTTCCCCACCGGAAAGGTCACTTACCCGAGTCCAGGCGCGCTCTTTACTAAACCCCAATTTTTCTACCAGTTTGGCGGCGGTAATTTCTTGCTCACCCCACTGGATTCGCTCTTTTATTTGCGATATTGCTTCTACGACCCGCAAATCAGGATTCATTCCCTCAATTTGGGGAGTTTGCTCCAAGGTAGCTAGCTGTACAGTTTTTCCCCGTTTAACCTTGCCGGCAGTGGGAGTGAGTTTTCCACTCATTATCCCCAGTAAAGTGGATTTACCCGCACCATTAACCCCAATGACTCCTACTCGTTGACCAGGATTTAGCCGCCAAGTCACCTGGTTCAAGACTTTTCGCTTTGACCCCGGATAGGAAAAGGAGACATCCTCTAACTCGATTACCCGCTTGCCTAGACGCGCCGAGGCCAAGCGCACTAACTCCACACTGTCACGCAGCGGAGGAACATCACTAATCAGGGCTTCGGCGGCGTCAATACGAAACTTCGGTTTGGAGGTACGCGCCGGGGCTCCCCGACGCAACCAGGCAAGTTCTTTGCGTAACTGATTTTGACGTTTTTCTTCCGCCACCTGAGCTTGCCGCGCCCGCTCCATCCGGGCAAGTATGTATGCGGCGTAAGAACCCTCATATTCTTCCACGTGACCGGGAATCTGCTCCCGTCCATATCCGGGGTCAACTCCCGGCACTACCTCCCAAATCCGGTTACAAACCGCATCCAAGAACCAACGATCGTGGGTAACCACCACTAAAGCCCCATTTCCGGAGCTAAAGCGGTTATTGAGGTAGCGCGCCAGCCAGGCCACCCCCTCTACATCCAAATGGTTAGTAGGCTCGTCTAACGCCAAAATAGGGGCATCTTTGCCCAGGGTGCGCGCCAGAGCTACCCGCCGCGCCTGTCCCCCAGAAAGTTCAGCGCATGTAGTGGATAAATCGATATCCGGCAGGATTCCCTCATCTATCTCGCGTAAATGCGGCTGCGATGCCCACTGATAGTCGGGGATTTTTCCGTGGACTTCCTCTTTCACGCTCAGCGTCGGATCCAGGGTTTGCTGTTGAGAGAGGCAGGCAAAACTTACCCCGGGCGCATAGGTGACGCTGCCACTATCGGGTTCTTGGGTTCCGCTCAGCAGGCGCAGCAGGGTGGATTTTCCGGCGCCATTGGGGCCTAAGATTCCGATCCGATCGCAGGGAGCGAGGCTAACGGTTATTCCGGAAAGTAGGCGGCGCGGCCCGGCGAGGGCGCCGGCTTCGTGGGTTCCAGCTAAAAAAGTACTCACGCCAGCCACTGCTTTCTAGAAAGATCGATTTCGGGGGCGGAAAAGGTCAGCGGCAAGGTGTAGGCAACCTGTGCTAACTGGGCAAGTTCCCAGGCGAGTTTTTCTGCCTTTTCCGCGTTGTCTACCAGGCAAATCACGCTGGGGCCGGAACCGGATATAAAGGGAATCGCTCCTTGCTGCCCAGCGGCCTCTATAGTTGCCCCTAGCTGCGGAATTAGAGTTAGCGCTGGGGCTTGCAAGTCGTTATGAATTAGCTTTGCGAGGGCGCCGAAATCTCCGGCATAAAGTGACTCTAGCAGGGGGGTTATTTCGGGTAGGGTCGGCATTACTGTCCGTGCTGCGCCCGCCTGATCAAATTGTTTAAATACCTGCGGAGTAGGCAGAGTTTCGGGGGAAACCGCCACCACCAGGTGCAGAGGTTTTGCTGGCGGCAAGGGAGTAATCCGATCCCCACGCCGATCCGCGAAACAGGTTCCGCCATAGAGCCCAAAAGGCACGTCTGCCCCCAAGCTGGCACCCATTTCCGCTAAGTCCTCCCGGGAGATCCCAGCTTGCAATACCTGGTTAGCGGCCAGCAAGGCTGCCGCCCCGTCGGCAGATCCACCCGCCATCCCGGCAGCTACCGGCACCTGTTTATTTATTCGAATCCGCGCCCCTCCCTGGTAGCCACAATCCGCGGCTACTAACAGGAACGCCCGGGTAGCGAGGTTGTCTTGGGGATCTAATCCCGAAAGAGCCTCTTGGTCGCGTCCGGAATGGTATCCGACTGCGCCGGGCGGGGCGCTAAAGGAAACTTCCAGGTCGATACCGGCTGGCTGCAGAGTTATCTCTACGGTTTCTTTGAGACTGACGGATTGAAATACCGTGGAAAGCCGGTGATACCCCGCTACTGATTCTCCGCAGGCAAGAAAGAGGTTTATTTTAGCGTTGGTGCTGGCGATAGCGGTTTTCTCTTTGGCGTCACCACCACAACCGGGCACGTCGTCAGCCGCGGTTAATGCTTCTGAAGAGCTTTGCTCGCCGGGAGTTTTCGCGCTCTCCGGCAGATTTTCAAAGCCTGCCAGCAGAGCCTTGCGCAGCCGGGCAAGCGCCACATACTGGTTAATCTCCAGGTTTTCCGCGCGCGCGGTAGGATCGATCCCGCAGGCTCGCAAGAGAGTTTCTGCTACCAAAGGCTGCGCCCAAGCTTTTAATCCTGCCCGCAGCATCTTGCGCCGGGAAGCGAACGCCTGGTCAATCAGATTGAAAACTGCTTCCCGTTCAAGCGCTAAAGCTTGTACTGACTTTACCTGCTGGTCAGAAAGGATCTCTTCCCTGGCATCCTCACCTTTAAAATTCTTATCCCCTTCCCCATATTCATGGGTTAACGGGTAATGCCTTTGCCGAGTAATCTCTACTAGCGCCGAATCCACATTCGGTTGCGGGTAAAAAACTCTCCGAGAAATATCTGACCCCATCCGCGCCCGACCGTACCAGGCGATTTTCACGCTGGGAACCCCGTAAA
>CAMYAU010000036.1 GCA_947253735.1 uncultured Varibaculum sp.
GCCAACTACCAGGTGGTTATTGTGCCAGGCTTCACTGAAAAACTCGTTAGACTATGAGAGCGGGTAAGCATAGATCCCTAACTATCATTCTTGTGAAGGAGGCGGCGGTGAACGAAGAAGAACCCCTAGCGGATCTGTTCTCTTTCGCTGATTTCGCTCGTGCCGCGCGAGAAAAAAACTCCTCTAAGTCTGCAGACAGTTCACCAAAAGATGATTATCAGTGGGGAAAGAAGGTTACTAGGGGCGGTGGAAACCATAAAAAAGGGAAAGTCTCAGCGCGCCCTCGTCCCGCGGAAAAAAATGCTGCGCACAAACCAGGAGAGCAGACCCAGCTAACCGGAAGCACCGGATTACTGGACTTTGAAGTGCCGGTACTGGCCCCCCAAACAGCCAAACCGAAAACTAAACGTCAACGCGAAAACGTAGCGAAAGCTCTGGAATCGGCAGAAAGCATTGATCTGGCGGTTACCGGAGCCAATATTCGCAGTTGGGTACGGGTATGCAGTGAAGTTTTGCAGGCGGGGCAGTCGGCGCTAGATGCCATGGACTTGCAAAGCGAACTGGACTCCGACACGGGCTCCAATGCTCTGTTCACCTGGGATAAAGTAGCGCTTACCGTTGCCGGGCTACCCACCAGTGCCGATAAAGATGCCCGCTGGGTGTTAGAAGCTATCGCTGATGCTGCGTTGGCGGGAGCTAGAGGAATGATCGGGATTGTCCTTGCCGAACTAGCTAGCGCTGCCTCCGCGGCGGCCGTATCTACCACTCTTAACCCGGTACAGTTACTAAAGGTGTTACGTTCCAGCAATGACTGTCCCATGCGTTGCCTGCTGCCTGCAGTCGAGCGTTTGGATCCGCCCACCCTATCGGGCTTAATAGAAGAGATAAACGCAGAGTTGCAAACCCAGCCGGACCAAATGTCAATCGAAGATATTCTTTCTCGCGCCTGGTTAGCTAGTCAGGTGGCCTTGGTAGAAGGCGCGGAAGATAATCGTGGTCGCCCCGATGCTCGAGCTGCAGTATTGATGCTGCTAGTAGCGGCAATGTTGGAAACCTATTCCCGGGACAACCAACAAGACCAGGGAGCGATTAACACCAGTTTGCAGATGATTAAGGATATGGTTCCTGCCTCCCGCCCGGTAGCGTCTGTGTCCTCCCGGATAAACTCGTTGGTACTGACCTGGCGGGGAGAAGCAGATAACTCCCGTTTTACCCAATTGCGAGAGCAACTCGAGGACAACGGAGTATACGGGGCAATGACCGGTCGCGCCGATATGTTAGGAATCGGGCCGCGGATGCTGCTGGTGCGCAGTCGGCATCCGCGCAGAGTAATCGAGCTTTTACCCGAAAACTCGGGGATGGTTTTAACTCACCCGCCCTTGCCAGATGAGAACGAGGCTTCCTCCTCCAATCTGGTTAGCTTAGGGTCTTCGCAGGTTATCCACCCCATTCGGCCAGCCGTTTTAGCCTACACGTCGGCTCCCGGTCTAGTGGGGGATTTAGCCAACCTGGGAGTCACAGTAGTGTATTCGCGCCCTGGAATCCCCCTACAGGTGCTTCCAGTAATCGCCGGGATGGAACAAGAAGTCGTGCAAGTCTTGCCTTGTGATCCGGTCAGCGCAGCCGAGCTCGCAAACTTGGTGCGGCCCGCCAAAGATCAAGGTATTGAACTGATGGTGGCTCCCACGCAAGATGATTTACAGGTACTGGAAGCTGCCCGCGCCCTCACCCAAGTAGTTTCTTCTGCGATTGCGTCTCCCGATCTGATGCAATTACAGCGCTCGCGAACCTTCGATGCTTTAGCGAGGCAACGGACCTTTAACGTTGACCCTCAAATGTCATTTGAACTGCTTACTTCCTCGGTAAACCGCAATGATGTTCAGGCACGGATTCTAAGTGCCAGAGAAGAAGACCCAGAACTGATCTCTCGAGTGCAAAATGCGCTGATTCAAAAAGCCCCGGAAATTCGGATAGAACTTATTAGCGGTGGACAAAGCGGAGCCACCGTGGTGGGGGTGCTCTCTTCGTGAGCGAAAAACCAAACCAGCTAGCTGAGGAACCCTTGAAAAATATCCTGGGGAGAACAGCGGGAAAACTAGAAAAAAAATTTGGGATTAAAACCCCCTTGGAACTGCTATATTTCTTTCCCCGTCGCTATCACGAGTTGGGGGAACTCACCGCGTTTTCGGGGCTTATTTTAGGAGAAGAGCAATCAGTTATTGCCCAAATCGCTGACTCTTCCCGGCGTCGCACTCGCGGAGGTAAATGGATGCTTTCCCTGCAGCTAAGTGACGGGGAAAACCTTATGGATGCGGTGTTTTGGGCAAAAAGCCAACATCTAATTAGTTGGATGTCCTCTCAGCTTCAAGTAGGGCAGACCAAACTGTTTTCGGGCCGTCCCAGTCTTTACCGTGGACGCCTACAACTGTCCCATCCCTCCTATCAAGAGGTAGATGATGAAAACCTGGATGCAGCCAGCAACCAGGCAGCAAAAGTGCAAGCCCAGCGTCCCGAACCTATTTACCCCGCAAAGGCCGGGCTCCCCACTTGGACCACCCAAAAAGCAATCGCGGTAGTTTTAGAGCTATTAAAATCCCAGCCCTTAACGGATCCCTTACCTGCTAATATACGCAATGAACAGGGGTTACTGGAACTAAATGTGGCATTGGAGCAGATTCATCGTCCCCAAACTCGCGGGCATTTTGAGCAGGCCCGCGACCGTTTCCGCTACGAAGAAGCCTTCGTGTTGCAGACAGCTTTAGCGCAGCGACGGCAAGAACTGGCGGAAGATGCCCCGATCCTTAAACCGGTACCTGGGGGATATAGCGAGAGAGTGTCCTCCTCGCTACCTTTTTCTTTAACTGACTCCCAGCAGCGTGCACTAGCTGATATTGGCAAACGCATAGCATCCCCGCGTCCGATGAACGTGTTGTTGCAAGGAGATGTTGGTTCTGGGAAAACCGTGGTGTCGCTGCTGGCGATGCTGCGGGCAATAGATGGTGGGCGGCAAGGGATTTTCATGGCACCCACCGAAGTCTTAGTGCACCAGCATTTTTCTACCCTCGTTAGTTTGTTAGGAAAGTATGCCCAGCCGGGAGGATTTACTTTGCGTGGGGGAGAGGGAGTCCCGATTTATCGACTAACTTCCTCGATGCCTGCCGCGGAAAAACGCCGCACTTTAGATGCACTTAAAACGGGGCAACCAGCATTAATAGTAGGAACTCATGCGCTGTTGTCTAAACGAGTAATACTTACCTCCCCCGGAGTGGTGGTTATCGACGAGCAGCACAAGTTCGGGGTGCGTCAGCGAGACCGGTTACGCCAAGCAGAATCGGGTACTCCCCACCTGTTGGTGATGACCGCTACCCCGATACCGCGATCGGTAGCCATGACCTCTTTCGGGGACTTGGATTTTATGACCTTGCAAGGCATGCCGCCAGGGCGAGCGAAAGTGGAAACTTTCCGGGTAGATACCACTAATCGTGCTTGGACAGCCCGTACCTGGCAGCGCGCCGCCGAAGAGATCAAAGCCGGTCATCGGGTGTTTGTGGTGTGCCCGGCGATTAATCCCGGTACGCAAAGCGAAGAAGGGACGACTCTAATAGAGAACGAGGCTGCCGCGGAAACTACCGCAGCAGCCGGAAAAGAACCCCTCGCTAACGTATGGGACACCGTAAACAAGCTACGGACACTGCCGGTGTTAGACGGAATAGAAATCGGGATGTTACATGGGCAAATGGGCGCGGAAGAAAAAGATCGCGCCATGGCTGATTTTACTAGCGGGAAAACGCCCATACTGGTCTCCACCACGGTGATCGAAGTGGGAGTAGATGTTCCCCAAGCAACCATGATGGTGATAATGGATGCTGACCGTTTCGGTCTCGCCCAGTTACATCAGCTACGCGGACGGATCGGGCGCGGTAAGTTTGGGGGAGTGTGCCTGGTCTGGTCTAAGGAGCAGCCGGATACGCTTGCCAGTAGCCGCCTGGATGCTTTCACCAAAACCACCGATGGTTTCAAACTAGCGTCAATTGATTTACAGCTACGCGAGAGCGGAAATATTCTGGGTGACAGTCAATCGGGGCGTGCGTCCTCGTTGAAAATTTTGGATCTCCTGGCTGACGAAGAGGTAATTTCCCAGGCACGTAAGGATGCAAAGCAGCTGGTGGAAGCAGATCCGCAACTAAAACAGCATCAGGGGTTACAGCAGGCGATCTCCAAACGGATCAGCGAAGAAGAGCAAGAATTTTTAGAGCGGGGATAACTGAGAATATCTGAAATTTTGGAAGTTGCTTTCTGGCGAACATAGGTAGGGTTAAACTGTCATAGTGATGAGAATAATAGCTGGAACTGCTCGAGGCACTCAGCTAGCCGTACCCTCTTTTGGCACCCGCCCCACACAAGACCGAGTACGCGAGGCTATTTTCTCGGCATTGCATTCTCGCGGAGCCACCGAGGACGCTTGTGTTTTAGATCTTTTTGCCGGATCGGGAGCCTACGGTTTCGAATCACTATCGCGCGGGGCTCTCACCCTAGATCTGGTGGATCAAGCCCAAAGTGCCGCTAAAGCCATTCGAAAGAATCGCGCTGCCTCCCCAGTTTTTTCCTCCGCAAAACTCTATGTGCAGTCGGCGCTAGCCTTCCTAGCTTCGCGACTTTTAGGAGCCAATCCCAACCCGCAGTGGGAACTGGTGTTCATTGATCCGCCTTATGCAATGAAAAATAGCGAAATTTTAGAGGTGCTAACCCAGCTGCATCCGTTATGTGATCCCGATGCCTGGATAGTAGTAGAGCGTTCGGCGCGCGACGAAGCTCCCGCATGGGCAGGGGAACAGTGGGAGGAAGAGTCCCGCAAACTCTATGGCGAAAGCGCTATCTATTTCCTGCGTCCCGCCCTGCAAGTTCCCACGGGTGCAGAAGAAGCCTAATTTTCCCAGTCTTTCCGCGTGGGACACCGCGCTCCCTGACCGCCTGCAGGTATTTTGGTAACTATGAGTACTGTTGTCTGCGTCGGATCCTATGATCCCTTAACCTTTGGGCATTTGGATGTTATTAGTCGCGCAGCACATATTTTTGATCGGGTGATCGTAGCGGTAGCTAAGAATCCCAAGAAAAAGTATCTTTTCTCGGCCGGCAAACGTGAAGAATTCATTACCCAAGCTACTGAAGACCTAGTGAATGTACAGGTAGTTACCTGGGAGGGGCTGGCTTGCGACCTGGCCGCCCGCTATGGGGCAGTGGCATTGGTGAAAGGGATTCGCAACTCGAAAGACACAGACAGCGAAATGACTCAGGCCTTTGCCAATCGGCAGTTGTCCGGGATTGACACGATTTTGATTCCGACCTCACCTGAAAATGCCTTGATTTCCTCTTCGGTAGTCAAAGAAATCGCTTCCTATGGGGGAGACGTGTCTGGTTTTGTTCCCCCCGAAGTTGCTCAGGCCCTGCAAGGAGAGTTTGACGCGTCCTCGGAAAGTAATATCGACCCCCTAGAGTCCTCGAACCCGCCAGCCTAAAAAGGAAGGAAAATTATGGAACCCCAGGAAGAACCCCAGTATGCACCATCAGATGTGATCGCAGTCCTTGACCGGCTCACCGAGATGATTGAGGCGGGACGCAGCGTCCCCTTCTCTGCTTCGGTAATGATTAATCAGGCCGAGGGAGTAGAGCTACTGGATAATGCGCGCGCGGCACTCCCGGCTGACCTGGTTAACGCAGATCGGATTGTGGCGGATGCTAATAAGGTGCTAGATGCCGCCGATGAAGAAGCCGAGCAGACGATTTCCGATGCGCGTGCTGAAGCTGAACGGGTAACTACCGAAGCCAACCAAACCGCAGAACAGACTATTGCGCAGGCAAATACGCAGGCCCAGGAGACTATCGCTGACGCCAACCGGCAGGCAGAATCGGCGATTGCGCATGCTAGTGCCCAGGCGGAAGAGACCGTGGCCCAAGCCAATGAGCAGGCAGCGCAGATTTTGCAGGAGGCACGTCAGCGTGCTGATCATCTGGTCTCTCAAGAGAATGTCTACCGCGAAGCCAAGCAGGCAGCAGGACAGACCCTAGAGGAAGCGCGCGCACAAGCCCGGGATTTCATGGATCAGTCCGACCAGTATGTTAACCAGTCTCTAAGCCAGTTGGAAGAACTATTAGGGGCTATCGCAGAGCAAACTCATAATGGGCGTGCCCAGTTTTCTAGCCAAGAGCGCCCCCAGTTCTAGCTACTAAGCACCGGCTTGCTAGCTTCGGAGCAAAATAAGCTCTAGGCTGAGGGGCATGAAGCAAGTAAGCAAGGCAGTAATCCCGCTGGAGCTAACCGGTTTAGGTTCCGCGGAGGGCGACAGTAAAACTTGGTCGGTCAAGGTAACGTTACCCGCGGCGATTGGAACCGAAGATATGGCGGTTCCCGCAGGGCAATCCCTTGAGCTAGAGATACTGGCGGTAGCAATTTCCGAGGGGGTATCCCTTAGTGTTAGCGGGGGTGTCTGCGCTGAAGGGACTTGCGTACGTTGCCTGCAACCGGTGAAAAAATCCTTCGATTTTTCTTTGAGTCGGGTCTACTACTATCCCGAGGAACTCGCGCACCTGCTAAATGAGGTGAGTGACGACTCAAGCGTGTATGCTGATTTGGACGAGGCCTATCAGGTGCAGCCAGATTCGCGCTTGGATCTAGAGCCGCTTTTGGTAGATGCTATCGTGCCGCAGATTCCCTATTCGGTGCTGTGTAGTCCCGATTGCCCGGGTCTTTGCCCCGAATGTGGAATCCTGTTGGCGCAAGCCGAAGCGGGTCATCATCACGAAATGATAGACCCACGTTGGTCTGCGCTGGCCGACCTATTGAAAGAACAGGGAAAGAAGAACGAATGAGTCGCGGTTCGCAAGATTTAGCGGAGCTGCTAACCAGATGGGGGATCGACCTAGATCCCGAGATGGTGGTATTGGCGCTTACTCATCGCTCTTTTGCGCATGAACAAGATAATTTGCCTAATAATGAGCGTTTGGAATTCCTGGGGGATGCGGTATTACAGCTGATCGTAACGGAAAATCTTTACCGTTCATATCCCTCTCATCCGGAGGGACATCTGGCAAAAATGCGGTCGGCCACGGTATCACAGCCCGCATTGGCTACAGTTGCCCGCGATATTAATCTCGGGGAGTTTATCCTGCTGGGGCGGGGAGAAGAAAAGACTAAAGGGCGGGAAAAAGACTCTATTCTTTCGGACACGGTCGAGGCGATGATCGGGGCCACTTATCTATGTCACGGACTAGAAGCCACTCGCAAAGTGGTGGAGAACCTGTTGCAAGACCTGTTAGCTCATGCCCTTGAGCGCGGCGCGGTCATGGATTGGAAGACTACTTTGCAAGAATTGACCGGTCAGCTCGGGGTTCGCAATGCGGAGTTCGCGGTAGAAGGCACCGGTCCAGACCATGACCGACGTTTTACTGCCAGAGTCTTAATCGGGGAACGAGAGCTTGGGGCCGGAAAGGGACGTTCTAAGAAAGTTGCCGAACATAAGGCCGCTCGGCAAGCAGTGATGACCTTGCGAGAAGAGCACGGCATAACCGCTCCACTAGGCTTTTAATGCGGTTATAATCAGAATCAATTGATGGAATTAGGTTTGAGGGGATCTGAATAATGCCAGAATTACCAGAGGTTGAGGTAGTACGGCGCGGGCTAGAGGAACAGTTGCTAGGTGCGCAGATAAAGAAAGCCGAAGTGTTTTTTCCTGGCTCTTTGCGCGGCCAAGATGCCAAGAGATTTTCTAATGCCGTAGAAGGCTGGACCATTACTAACGCGGTACGTCGCGGTAAATTCCTATGGATGTTGGGGGAAGATGACCAGGGAAAACAAACCCTGTATTCCCTGGTAGTTCACTTGGGGATGTCCGGTCAGCTACTGATCAACCAACCAGATATCGAACTTTCCCACAGAAATCAGCGGCATTTGCGAGTCCAGTTAACGCTGGAGGATGACAGAACCGTTAATTTCGTCGATCAACGCACCTTTGGACGGATGCTGGTAGAGCCCCTAGTTGAAACCAAAGATAACAAACCTGCAGGACTGGGTGCAGATTCCCATTTCATTCCCCGGAACGTGGAAATGAACGTAGCGCGGGACGTGCTAGATCCCCATATAGATTTAGAAAAGATCTCGTCCGTCATTCGTAACCGAAAGAGTTCTATTAAGCACTCCTTACTGGATCAAAAGCTAGTTTCCGGAATCGGTAATATTTATGCTGATGAAACCTTGTTCGCTTCCCGAATGAATCCAGGGCAACGAGCCAGTTCTCTCTCGGAAACTCAGATTCAAGAAGTGTTTAAGCACGCCGGAACGATTATGGAAGCTGCTATCAAACACGGTGGCACCTCCTTCGATGAGCTTTATGTAGATACCAGTGGAAACCCCGGGTATTTTGAGCAAGAGCTCCAGGTGTATGGCCGTGGCGGGGAACCTTGTAAGACCTGCGGAACCATCTTGGAGAAACTGCAACAATCTGGACGTAACGCCACCTACTGTCCTCAGTGTCAACCATTGCGAGATTAAAATTCCCGCCAGATCTTGACATTTGGCTTTAATTGATACTTTTAATAACCTCAGCAGTATCCGAGGGGTCCATTATTTCCGAGAGCTAGCTCGCTAGGTGCAATTTTGTGAAATGGTTCTTTCCTCACCGGGGGTATTAGGTAGAATTAAGGGGTGAGTATGCAGCAGTCGCAGACAGAAGAAAAGCCCACCCGGGTAATGATTATTGATGACCACGAAATCGTGCGTCGTGGGATTGCCGAAATCGTGGATCGGACTGCCGACATGGAGGTAGTGGCCGAGGCAGGCACCGTAGAAGACGCGGTGCGGCGTGCCGAATTGGTGTGTCCCGACGTGGTGCTAGTGGATTTGCAAATGCCCGATGGGACCGGCATTGACGTGATGAAACAGTTGCGCGAAGTATCGCCCGAATCCTTGGCAATCGTGCTTACTAGTTTTGATGATGATGATGCTCTCGCAGAATCCCTGCAGGCAGGGGCAAAAGCCTATGTGCTGAAAACCGTGCGTGGTGCCGAAATTACCGATGTTATCCGTGCGGTTGTTGGTGGCCGCGTCTTACTAGATGAACGCACCGTCACCCGCCGCCGTGCTGGCAACGAGGATCCTACCGCGAATCTGACGCCAGCTGAACGCAAAGTCTTAAACCTGATAGGTGACGGGCTCTCTAACCGGGAAATCGGGGAAAAACTGGGGGTTGCGGAAAAGACGGTGAAGAATCATATTACCTCGCTACTAGCCAAGATGGGGCTGCAGCGCCGCACGCAGGTCGCCGCCTGGGTTGCCAGTCAGCGCTCTGCCGCTTGGCGGCATCAATCGTAGCCCGTTCCTTAGGTAAGGGGCATGCGGTAAAAGCGCTCGGGGAATTTGTGCGAAATTGGCTCACGGAACCTAGCCTTTTTTGCATCGGGTTAGCGCGGGGGCTAGGTTTTTCCTCCTGCCCAAGAATTCGGAAAACGTAGCGACATTTTCCGAATTCTTATGCCCACCGCACCTACTCGGATAAAACCTAACCCCCGCGCATAAGGGTTGGGCTGTAAAAGATGCGAGAGGGGGCTTGAACCGAGCGCAGCAAGGCTCACCGGGGTCACCCGAGTACTTTTGCAGCCCAACCCGTACCAGGATGACAGTCTAGATCCGCGTTGTTTAAGCCCTGCCAGGAAGAAGAACGCTCATGCAAGTCGAACGCGGAGCAGCGAGCCTGCGGGCGGCGGGATAAAAATTACGGGTTTATACGGGAGGCGGCGGCTAGTTTTATTTCTTTACCGGCACGGGGTAACGCCTCAACACGGCCAGATTGAGAGTTGCGCCGGAAGATGACGTCGGAGATCCCCGACAATTCGGAGGCGGAGACTACTATCGGCTCGGCAAAGTAGCCTTCGGTAGTGGGCGCCACACCGGCGTGGGGCAGGACTGACACTTTAGTTCCGGCAGTCAAGTTTAAACCAGGTTCGACCATGCAATCATCGCCGAGGGCGATTCCTAGCCCCGAGTTGGCGCCCAGTAAGCAGCGCTTGCCTAAGGAAATCTGTTGTCCAGTTTCACCTGAGAGGGTGGTCTCAGTAGAGGCGCCCCCTCCAATATCGGATCCTTCGTCGATAACTACCCCTTGTGCAACCCGACCCTCAATCAGGCAAGCCCCCAAGGTGCCAGCATTAAAGTTAACGAAAGCCGCATGCATTACGGTGGTTCCAGGGGCTAGATAGGCGCCGAGACGAACTTTTGCGCCGTCGGCGATACGCACGCCCGAGGGGATAATATAGTTTACCATCGGGGGAAACTTATCTACACTGAGCAGGTGAATTGGATGCCCATAGCTTAGACGCATCCGCATACGGGTAGTTTCAAAGTCGTCTACTGCGCAGGGGCCTTCCGTGGTCCAAGCAACGGTGGGGAGACGAGCGAAAATGCCGTCAAGGTTAATGGTGTTCGGTTTTACCAGTCGGTGCGAGAGGAGATGGAGACGCAAGTAGGCATCCGCAGTTGAACTTGCTGACTCATCCAGATCGATAGTTACCACTGTGGCGGTACGGTTAACTCCGCGCCCATCGTCGCGCCCTTCAATTTGGCTTAGTTTGTGGATTAAATCTGCATCTGACTCATTTGGCTGATCACCCAGGTAGGGGCGCGGATACCAAACATCCAGGGTTTGCCCGGTTTCGCTGACGGTTGCGAGGCCCACCCCGCGTGCTTTTCGTTCACTCATAACTCAACCTTATCCGCTGGGGGTTAATTTGGTAAGGACGTCCATAGATTTGGCCAAAAAAAGCCAAGTTCATTTAATAAGTTACGCAGTAAAGGTAAAGAAATACCAATTATTCCGTGAGGGTCACCTTTAATTGATTCAATAAATGCTCCCCCTAAGCCATCGATAGTAAAGCCCCCAGCCACTTCTAAAGGTTCCTTGCTAGCAGCGTAGGCGCGTGCTTCCTCCGGGCTGATTTCGCTGAAATATAAAGTCGCTTTAGAATAGTCGGCCACTTCATTTTCGAAGATGAAACCAGTTGAGGTGCGTTTTAGAGCGAGGGCGCAGTGGCCGGTGAAAAGTAACGGGCTAGCTCCTGATAATTCTTCAATTTGGGCAAGGGCACGCTCGAAAGTATGGGGTTTTCCCCGCAGAATGTTGTTAAGTAGCAGCATGGAATCGCAACCTACTACCGCCAGGCGCTGGCCTATGGGGATTTGTTCTAGGCTTTCCCAGGTCTGCTTGCTCTGGGGCAGCTGTTGCGGATGTAGCTCGGCAAAGTTGATTAAAAGC
The DNA here is from genome assembly GCA_947253735.1 of uncultured Varibaculum sp. GTDB lineage: Bacteria > Actinomycetota > Actinomycetes > Actinomycetales > Actinomycetaceae > Varibaculum. The sequence goes on from CAMYAU010000036.1 coordinate 11,301, forward strand.
TTAGCTATGTGACGGGCTTTGCTCTGTGCTAAGGCTGTCACCACCTGCGCGGGTTCTGCGTTTCCAAGTCGGGATCGTACCGCGTCCTCATCAATATTGGCAGGCCAAGTCAAGGGAACAATACCGGCCTGAGATAAAACGTTTAGCCGGGCAGGGGAGGCAGAAGCCAAAAGTAGCTTGTCGGTCATAACTTCCATATTAGGGGCCAGAATCGGCAAACGGCAGCCAGGGCCAAAGCTAAACAAGCCCAAGTGCTTTGAAGTGTTGCCGCCCAGGATAGGGGCGCCTCCACATGTTGGTTAACGGTAAAAGGGCTAACCATGCGGAGCGGACGATAGGTATCGGTAGGGTGACCCGAATGTGCAGCCGGAGCAAAGAATGGAAAACTTTCTCTGAAAGTGCCGTAGATTGCCGGATGCGCTGGAAAAAGTGAGGTCATTCACCTTAAGGTTGAAGGGTGAGTGAATCCTTGTCGGCTGCCCAGATAGCACGTAACACGGTGATGCGCCCCGTGTGGAGACTTATCGGGGGTGCCCCCACCATGACGATGCGGGAAATGGCAGAAGAATTGGGGGTTAGTATCGCGGAAATCGATCGCTTTTGGACATCCTGTGGATTCCCGAAAGCCGATCCCGACACCTATATGTTTACCGAGCAAGACGCGCAAGCGATTGCAGAATGGAGACAAGAATTTGGAGAGGGCGCTTTGGCGCCGAGTACCGTGACCTCTCTGCTGCGGGCCCAGTCCTATATGGCCGATCGCCTGGTGCTGTGGCAGTTAGAGGCGATTGTGACAGATTTTCAAGAACGTATGGATCTGGATGATACTTCTGCGCGTCTAATCGCCCTCGACAAAATTGACCAATACATTGATCTCCTGCAATCTCAACTCGGATATGCCTGGCGTCGACAAATGGCCTATCTACTGTTAAATACCAATCGGGAAGTGGAAATGCGGGAGGGTAAAACCGCTGCTCCCGATTCTTATCCCCTCGATCGCTGTATGGGGTTTGTGGATATGGTCGCCTATACTCGTCGTTCTTCTACTATGAGCGGCGCTGCCTTGGCTGATCTGGTGCAAAGTTTTGAAATGGCCTGTCGGGATGTGATTACTACTCGCGGAGGGCGAGTGGTAAAAACACTGGGGGACGCGGTTCTCTTCGTTGCGGATGATCTGTTGGTGGCTGCCGATATTGTGTGTGCGATGGTGGAATTTTTGAACTCCCGGCCGGAAATTTTGCCGGTGCGTGCCTCGTTAGTCCATGGGCGGGTAGTTTCTCGTTCTGGCGATATTTTCGGTCCCCCCGTCAACTTGGCTTCACGCCTGGTAGATATCGCTCCCCGGGGGCAAATCTTGATGGATGCCGCCTCTGCTAAGCAGCTCCAAGAGCTGGATACTAAAGGATTCTTTACGGTTCGACCAGCCACTACTCGAGATTTGCAGGGGTTAGGTGAAGTAGAAGGGTGGTTGCTTACGCGGGGAGAATCCAAACAAAACTTTGAGCCTTTAATTCGGCGTCGAACCTTGGAAATAGCTTCTCCGGTAGTAAAGAGTTAGTAAAGCTATCGTCACTTCAGCGCGGTGGCGACAAAGTTTTTTTTAGATTAGCATGGGAATATGACTACAGTTTTACTTGTTGAAGATGACCC
>CAMYAU010000037.1 GCA_947253735.1 uncultured Varibaculum sp.
GTACCAGGGAAACTGCCTTAGCAGCACCAGTGGTGGTAGGCACAATATTTAGCGCAGCAGCGCGGGCGCGACGTAGATCCTTGTGCGGAGCATCATGCAGACGCTGATCGCCGGTGTAAGCGTGGATCGTGGTCATCAAGCCACGTTCAATCCCGAACTTATCGTTAAGTACCTTCGCCATGGGGGCTAGGCAGTTGGTGGTGCAGGAAGCATTAGAAATAATGTTGTGCTTTGCAGGATCGTAATCGGTGTGGTTTACGCCCATTACGAAAGTCGCGTCAACATTCTTGCCGGGAGCGGAAATAATAACTTTCTTTGCTCCCCCTTCCAGGTGAGCCTTCGCCTTGGTGGCGTCAGTGAAGAAGCCGGTGGATTCGACTACGATATCTGCACCCACTTCACTCCAGGGCAAGTTAGCAGGATCGCGCTCTTCGAAAGTAACGATCTTGTGGTCGCCTACGGTAATGGATTTTTCGTCGTAGCTGACCTCGGCATCGAGCCGCCCCAGAATAGAATCGTACTTTAGCAGGTGAGCTAGAGTTTTGTTGTCGGTGAGGTCGTTAACGGCCACAACCTCAATATCGGCTCCCTGAGCCCGAATAGCCCGGAAAAAGTTACGGCCGATACGGCCAAAGCCGTTGATTCCAACGCGGATAGTCACTATTATCCTCCTGAACTGCTGGTTTACCAGCGGAGTCTATTTACAAGGTCAAGATCAGTGGCTACCTAGTGAAACCAGTAGCCGCAATCTTGGGGGCGATCATCTTGAGCCGCCCTCTTGCTTTCTAGTTTACACGGGATAGTGATTTTCTGCTTAGGCCCATTGTCGTTATTTACTGAGATTTTACCCTTGGGATACTTGCCACAATAACAGAGCCTTTATTAATCAGCGTTTTGTTGCCCAACCGCCGCTTGGGTGGGAGATATCCCCTGTTCATGAGCAACTTTATCTGCCATGGCTAACAACCGCCGAATCCTTCCGGCAACCGCATCTTTAGTTAGTGGCGGATCAGCTTTGTGTCCCAGTTCCTCCAAGGAAGCCTCCTTATACTGCAATCGCAACTGACCGGCCTGCAAAAGATGCTCCGGAATATCATCACCTAAAATTTCGAAGGCTCGCCGCACCCGGGCGGATGCGGCTACCGCTGCCCGAGCGCTACGGCGCAGATTCGCATCATCAAAATTCGCTAAACGATTAACCGAACCTCGCACCTGATTAGTTTCGCGATTCTTTTCCCAAATTTCTTGCGCCTTAACTGCCCCTATTGCGGTTAACAGTTTCGATATCTGCTCTCCGTCACGTACGACCACCCGATCTAAGCCACGAACTTGGCGAGATTTCGCGCTGACGCCCAGACGCCGCGCCGCCCCCACCAGAGCCAATGCTGCCTCTGGTCCGGGACAGGTAATCTCTAAAGATCCAGAACGTCCTGGTTGGGATAAAGATCCCCGAGCCATAAAAGCCCCTCTCCAGGTGGCTTTCGACACCCCCAAGTCACCAGAAACTAACCGAGGAGATAAGCCCCGCACCGGACGTCCAGCCCGATCGAGCAAACCAGTCAGTCGCGCCAGAGTCCCAGCGTTTTCTACGACTCGCACTACGTAGCGATCATCTGAGCGAATTCCCTTGGCTTCCACTTTCACCACATCAGGATGGGCATCAAAAAGATTCTGCAGGCAGTCAACCAGGTTTTTCATTACCGCAACGTTATCGACATCGGCTTCAACTACAATGTTCCGGTTAATCAAATGGATTCCGCCCGCAAAGCGCAAAATACTAGCTGTTTGTGCCTGCGCCTCAGACTGCTTAGCTAAGATTTTCCCCGCCAGCTCATTTTTTATATCTGAGGTCAAAGACATATCGTTTTCCCTTTCCGCCCTATAAAGCAAGTGTCCAGTTTGTCTCTAGGAATCATTCTAACTAGAGCTCGGGAAAGCCCACTTCCGATAGATATCCTTCAAATGCATCTCGCAAGGCTGCCGCCAGGCGTAACGGATCATGCTGTTCCGAAGCCGAACCTGCTCTAACCTGGCGCATGATCAATTTTGCACCGATAGAGTCGGCTGCGCTTTCTAGATCGTCGTCATCTTCGATCGCGGTAGGATCCACAATCACCACATCGATTTTAGTATCGGGGGCAAAATGCCGAAACGCCTCGATATGTCCCGATAAAGTTAAATCTTCGGTTTCTTCGGTGTGAGGTTGCAGATTCATCACCATCACTTTTCCTGCTGATGAGCGCTGCAAGGCTTCGGATAGTTCAGGAACTAGCAGGTGCGGAATCACCGAGGTATACCAGGATCCCGGGCCAAGAACTATCCCTTCAGCTTCTTGAATCGCCTGGATTGTTTCCGGGCAGACCCGCGGATGAGTAGGGCTTAAACGCACATCGACTACCTTCCCCGGAGCTTTAGCGGTTTTGGCTTGGCCATGTACAGTACGTTTTTTGCCATCCAGGACTAAATCCGCCTCAATCTCCATGGGGTCCGCACACATGGGCAGTACTTTTCCTTTGCAGTTGAGCAGCCTGGCCACCCAATCTAAACCTTCGACTACGTCCCCTAATAAATCCCACATGGTGACAATTAGCAGGTTACCCAATGCGTGATTATCCAGCGGCCCATCGGAACTAAAACGATGCTGCATAGCATCTCGCCAGGTAAGACCCCATTCTGTATCATCGCATAGCGCCGAAAGCGCCATTCGTAGATCCCCGGGAGGAAGCACCCCGAGCTCTTCCCGTAAGCGCCCGGAGGAGCCCCCATCATCAGCTACGGTCACCACCGCGGTTAGTTGCCGGGTGATATGACGCAAAGCACGCAAAGTGGCAGAGAGGCCATGTCCTCCCCCCAGAGCCACAATATTGGGACCCGTCCAACCGCGAGTCACCCAACCGTTTGAATCTAGTAGTGTTCTCATTCCAACCCCAGATCCCTGTGCACGGTGCGCACGGGCAACCCCTGCGCCCGGAACAACTCACTCATTTTTTCGGTTAAAGCCACCGATCGATGCTGCCCGCCAGTACATCCAATCGCAATGGTTACAAAGGGTTTCAGTTCGGTTAAATAACCATCGAAAATGGGGGTCAACAGGTTCACCATATTTATCGCAAACTCTTCGGCACCTGGCTGATCCAAAACATATTTTGCTACCGGTTCGTCCCGGCCGGTTAGATGTCGCAATTCGCTCACCCAGTAAGGATTAGCCAAAAAGCGCACGTCGCAGACCCAATCCGCATCGAGGGGAATCCCGTTTTTAAATCCGAAGGACATTACGGTGAGTTTCATGGGACGGTCTCCCTCCCCGGCCACCACATCACGCATATGTCGGTTCAGGTCATGAACATTCATATTGGTAGTGTCGATTAGGGCATCGGCACGGGCACGAATAGGAGCCAGAATCCGTCGCTCCGCACGGATTCCATCCAGGATGCGCCCTCCTTCTTGTAAGGGATGGGGACGCCGATTGGATTCATAGCGGCGCACCAGTACCCGCTCGTCCGCATCTAAGAAAACCAACTGGTAACGGATATTGCGCCGCGATAGTTCATCCAAAGCGTATTGCAACTTAGAAAACAGTTCACCACTGCGTACATCCACAATCGCGGCTAAACGGTGGATGCCTTCTCCCTCTGGAGTCATCATGTCGGCAAAAGGCAGCAGCATGGCGGGTGGTAGATTATCGACTACATACCAGTCAAGATCTTCTAATGCCTGTCCAGCTCGCGAGCGTCCCGCCCCTGACATCCCGGTAATAATGATCATCTCCGGCACATTGGCTTCTCGCGGCGGCGCGGTTTCGTCAAGAATGGGCACTCCCTCGGGCACGGTGGGCGGGGAAGATACGTAGTGTCGCTGAACTTCATCCATGTTCTAAGTATGCTACGAAGCGCGCTGACTTACCGGTTATCGGCAAGAGAATCCGCAATCTGTTTGGCCATTACCGGTCCGATACCGCTGACTTCGGCGATCTGATCCACATTTGCTGCCCGGAGACGTTTTAGGGAACCGAAATGCTTCAACAGGGCTTTTTGCCGCACCGCACCGAGTCCCGGCACCGCATCTAACACCGATTTTTGTATGCTCTTGCCCCGTTTTTTTCGATGGGCAGTAATTGCAAAGCGGTGGGATTCATCCCGCAAATACTGCAAAAGATAAAGTGCGGGCGAGGTGCGTGGCAAGATAACTGGAAACTCTGCGCCTGGCAACCACACTTCCTCCAGGCGCTTGGCTAATCCGATTACGTTCACATTGGCCCCTGCTGCTTCTAGCGCTTTTTGGGCCGCATTCACTTGTGGGGCTCCCCCATCTACCACGATTAGATCCGGCGGATAAGAAAAACGACGCAAACTGAGTTCCCCGGAAGTTTCGGCACTCACGAGTTGTTTTTGCGCTTCCGCTTCTTCTGCACGCAACCTGGCAAAACGCCGGGTGAGAACTTCATTCATGGCTTTGGTATCGTCAGCAGAATCTTCCGCGGTGCTTTGAATATTAAAGCTGCGATAGGCTCTCTTTAACGGGGCGCCGTCTTCGAACACCACCATTGAACCCACTTGGTGAGTACCTTGCGTGTGGGAAATATCGTAGCCTTCAATCCTTAAGGGAGCATCTGCTAACTCTAAATATTCTTGCAGTTCACGCAAGGCTTCGGAGCGCTGCGTCAAATCTCCTACCCGCTTGGTTTTATGTAAGCGCAAAGCCTGAGCAGCGTTTTCCGCCACAGTTTCCATCAGAGCACGTTTCGCTCCCCGTTTCGGCACTCGAATTTCAACTTTCTTTCCCCGGATCTGCGATAACCAGGAGTTCAGGGTCTGCGCCCTCGCAGGCAAACGGGGCATTAAAATTTCAGAGGGAATCGCCTGGGTGGGGGTATGTTCCACGTCATCTACGCTTTTGGCGGGAGCTACAGCTTGATTTAGCTGTCGATACTCTCCGTACACCTGTTCTAAAAAGCTTTCCAGCATTTCTGGTAAGTCGCTATCTTCGGGGGTGTCTACCACCCAACCACGCTCGCCTCGGATTCTACCGGCACGTACATAAAAAACCTGCACCATCATTTCCAGGTCATCCTTGGCCAGGGCATACACATCGGCATCAACGTTTTCGTCCAGGACGACCGTATTTTTTTCTCTAACCTTTTCGAGGGCGCGCAACTGGTCACGTAGCTTCGCTGCCTGCTCAAAGTCTAGGCTAGCGGCCGCCTCTTCCATTTCCTGTTGTAGCCGAGACGTAAAAGGCTCGGTTTTCCCATCCAGGAAGGCGCTCACCTGCTCGACTAACTGTCGATACTCGCCGACAGAGATCCTCCCCACGCAAGGGGCAGAGCATTTATCAATATACCCTTCCAAACAGGGACGCCCTAGCGCCTGAGAACGGTTAAATACTCCTTTGGTACACGAGCGCAGCGGAAAAACTTTACGTAGCAAATCCATAGTTTCCCGAATCGCCCACACCTGAGTGTAGGGACCAAAATAGCGTGAGTTTGCCCGTCGCCTTTCCCTCGTAATGTGAATGTGAGGATATTCTTCCCCCATATTTAAAGCTAAATAGGGATAGGACTTGTCATCCCGATACATTACGTTAAAGCGCGGCGCGAACTCTTTTATCCAGGAGTATTCCAGAGAAAGCGCCTCTAATTCATTGCTTACCGTGATCCATTTAACTGCTGCCCCGGTAGTAACCATTTTTCGGGTGCGTGGATGCAGTGACTCTAGGGGTTGAAAATAATTAGCTAGCCGGTTACGCAAGTTCACAGCTTTGCCCACGTAGATAACCCGTCCATTTTTATCCAGAAAACGGTAAACCCCGGGGCTAGGGGGAATATCTGCCGGAGCCGGCCGGTAGGATGCGGGATCAGCCATGTCTCATAGGATACCCGCCCTCCCCCACGTTTTTAATCCGGTGTTCTCCCTGTACAGCTGCCCATTCTCCCCTGGCATGCTTGGCATTATCCGCCCTAAGTCCCTGCCGGACCGGTAAATTATGTGAGAAAGGCAAAAAAGTTAATGCCTTAGTCAAAATGTGGATAGCGGTGGTAAAGTTTCGGCGAAAAATGAAAACTAAAAGGGTAGCGCGCTTCGTTCGATAAGGCGAACGAAACATACCGAGCAATTTTTAAGGAGGCGCTGATGAGTAGTGTTGTGGAAAAGGTTTACGATGAAGTTCTTGATCGTAACCCTAATGAACCCGAATTTCACCAGGCAGTAAGGGAAATCCTGGAGTCCATTGGCCCCGCTGTAGAAAAGCATCCCGAGTTCGCGGAAACCAAACTTTTAGACCGGCTGGTAGAGCCAGAACGTCAGATTCTTTTCCGGGTTCCCTGGGTTGACGACAACGGCGAAGTACAAGTTAACCGGGGATACCGCATCGAGTTCAACTCCGCACTAGGACCCTATAAAGGCGGTTTACGTTTCCATCGCTCCGTTAACCGTTCGATTCTGAAATTCTTAGGTTTCGAACAGATCTTTAAAAATGCACTAACCGGTCAGGGTATCGGCGGCGGCAAGGGCGGCTCGGATTTTGATCCTCACGGCCGTTCCGACACCGAAGTAATGCGCTTTTGCCAACAATTCATGACCGAGCTTTATCGCCATATCGGACAATACACCGATATTCCCGCTGGTGACATCGGGGTTGGCGGACGCGAAATTGGCTATCTATTTGGCATGTATAAGCGGCTGACCAACCGTTTTGAATCGGGAGTGTTAACTGGCAAGTCTCTTTCTTGGGGCGGGTCTCAGGCTCGTACAGAAGCCACCGGATATGGAACTGTGCTCTTTGCTCAAAGAATGTTGCAGACCCGGGGACAAGATCTAGAAGGCCAACGGGTACTGATCTCCGGCGCCGGTAACGTAGCCATCTACGCGGTTGAAAAAGCTGAACAGCTGGGCGCGAAAGTAGTGACCGTCTCCGATTCTTCCGGCTGGGTACTAGATGAGGACGGAATCGATGTCCAACTGCTAAAACAGGTTAAAGAAGTAGAGCGGGCGCGGCTAACCGAGTATGCTAAGCGCAAGCCCGGTGTTACCTACCACTCGGGCTCCAAGCCTTGGGCAGTAGGCGGTACAGTTGCGCTTCCTTGCGCTACCCAAAACGAACTTACTTCTCAGGATGCAAAACGTTTGCTAGATGGCGGGGTCAAAGTAGTAGCTGAAGGCGCAAATATGCCCTGTACTCCTAATGCCACCAGCTTGTTCCAAGATTCCGGAGTGCTATTTGCTCCCGGCAAAGCAGCCAATGCTGGCGGGGTTGCCACCTCCGCTTTGGAGATGAGCCAAAACGCTTCCCGCGCCTCTTGGAGTTTTGAAAAGGTCGAGAAGGAACTGACCAAGATCATGCACAATATTCATGACGAATGTGCCCAAACAGCTGAAGAATATGGCCATGCCGGTAACTATGTGATGGGAGCTAATATCAATAGCTTCCTGAAAGTAGCTCACGCCATGATGGAGCAAGGCATCGTCTAAGAAAACAGCTAAATAACTGAATAGCGACTACTGCGGGCAGCGAACCAGCAGATATCCTTCATCCTCGGAGGTAATCACTTCTTCTGGTTTAGCTGCCCGCAAGCGCGCAGTCTCCGCTACTGAAAAAGCCAAATCATAACCCACCGGCCGTCCGGCAACTACTTTGACGGCTCCCACCCCGCCAGTTTGGGCTCGCACCTGCTCATAAAGGTCTAGTAGCTCCGCGTCTACGGGACCCGCCTTTTGCTCCCGTTCATTCTCTAGCTGCTCAAGCTGGGCAGTAATTTGCGAGTTTTCTTCTCCTACCTCACCTTCTAACCGCGAAATTTCTTGAGCATATTCCTGTTTGCGCTGGTTTATTTGTTGTTCAATTTCTTCTAAACGCTCCATCTCGTCCATAGCAGAGAGCATTTGCTCCTCTAAAACGGATATCCGCTGATGCATCTGCCGGATTTCTTCTTGCAAACTCACCAACTCTTTTGGGCTTCCCTGCCCGGCGTCCAAGCGTTCTTGCTGAGTTTTTAGCCGATTTTGAATGGAGGCCAAATCATTTTCTAAACTGGTGTTTTCTCGTTGCTTATCCGCTTTAAGCGCCGACAACTGCGTTTGCTTATCATCCAGTTTCCGATTTTTTTCACTCAACTCTGTTAGCTGCGCAAGCTGTGGCATTTTCTTGAGCCGAAAACGTAACTTAGTGATTTTGCCATCAAGGTCTTGCAAATCCAAAAGAGTCAATTGATCTTTCCATGGCGCTTCCATCGCGTCCTCCTCTACCTGTAATTTTCGGTGGTCACGGGCGCGATTCTTGCCACCCAAGGGTCGGTACAAATTTTAGACACCTTCACCGTCAGCTTTCCTGCAAAGCTTTTTTCTAGATTATGCGCACACCCTGGTACCCATGGCCATTCGCTGGCCCAGTGAGTGGCACAAATCAAGTAGGGCCTGCCGGCCTCCAAATGTTCAGATGCGGGGTGATGTCGCAGATCAGCACAAATATAAACATCTGCCCCGGCTCTACGAGCGTCCTCTAAGAAAGAATCACCGCTGCCGCCGCTAACCGCGATAGTTTTAACCTTCGCTTCTAGATCCCCACCTATCAGGATTCCCGCCGGGCAAGGAGGTAAAGCCTGCGCAACTTGTTGTGCAAAATCTTTCAGTGACAAAGCGACGGGTAAATCTCCAATGCGCCCACTGCCGGTATGCTCGCTGAGGGGAATCAACGGGCGGGTATCTTTCAGGCCCACCGCAGCCGCTAGGCTATCGGCTACCCCGCCCTCCGCAGAATCTGCATTGGTATGGGCATTATAAAGAGCGATTCCGTTTTCTATTAACCGGTGAATCAGGATCCCCTTCGGATCAGTAGCCGCCACAAAAGAAGTACCTCGCAAATAGAGAGGATGGTGGGTCACTATCAGCTGTGCCCCGACCTCAATCGCTTGTTCCAGAACTTTTGCCACGGGATCCACCGCTACCAGTACTTTATCTATTTCAGAATCCGGGTGACCAGTGATCAATCCCACCCGATCCCATTCTTCAGCTAACCGGGGAGGATATAGCTCTTCTAGGCGCTTCACGATGCGACTTAACTTTACACTCACAACTTGATCCTAATAGACAAATAGGACGCTAAGGACATCCGGCGCCCCTCACCAGGGATATTTGTTGTCTGGTAACTAACCGTCTGGAAAGACCCCCTTCCCTATCCCGCAAATTTCCGACATAGCCTCTTGGTTTAGCGCTTAGACGTCAAAACACTATTATGGGTAAGGGCGCCTTGTCCCCCGCTAAGTTGTACGACAGGAAGGGCGCTATGCGTATTGGTTTTGATTCTGAACGTTATATTTCTATGCAATCTCAGCACATAGATGAACGACGTAAAGAAATAGGCGGCAAGCTGTACCTGGAGATGGGGGGCAAACTATTTGATGATTACCACGCCTCCCGGGTACTGCCCGGATTCACCCCTGATAACAAGATTTCCATGCTGGAAAGACTGCGGGACGAAATGGAGATTGTTATCGCGATTAATGCCAAAGATCTTAGCCGCCAAAAGATCCGGGCAGATCTAGGTATCCCCTACGAACAAGATGTACTACGTTTAGTGGATGTCTTTCGCGAACGTGGTTTCCTAGTGGAAAACATTGTTTTAACCCAAATGGAAGACGATAACCATATCGCACAACTATTTAAAGAACGCCTGGAGCGTTCCGGACTCAAAGTTGCCCGTCACCGCACCATTCCCGGTTATCCCTCCAATACTGAATTAATTGTTTCCGAGGAAGGTTTCGGACGCAACGACTACGTGGAAACCACCCGCAACCTGGTAGTAGTTACTGCTCCCGGACCAGGATCCGGCAAACTAGCTACCTGCCTATCCCAGATCTATCACGAATACCAACGGGGCATAAAAGCTGGCTACGCCAAGTTTGAAACTTTCCCAGTGTGGAATCTTCCTCTGGATCATCCGGTGAATCTCGCCTACGAGGCCGCTACCGCAGACTTAGATGACGTAAATATGATTGATCCCTTCCACCTGCAGGCCTACGGTAAACAGGCCGTGAATTACAACCGTGATGTGGAAGTTTTCCCGCTACTGCGCTCCTTGCTGGAGCAACTTGCAGGGGCTTGCCCCTATCAGTCACCTACCGATATGGGCGTTAACATGGCTGGTTTTTGTATTAGTGATGATTTGGTCTGCCAGGAGGCCGCCAAGCAGGAAGTGGTGCGCCGCTATTATCACGCCCTAGTCAATGAAGCGGCCACGCAGTCAGACCCCAGCGAATCTCACCGGATAGCGATGACCATGGCAAAACTGGGGATCACCAAGGATTATCGTTTAGTGGTGCGTCCCGCTTTGAACCTAGAAGCCGAAACCGGGGCGCCTGCGGCAGCTATGCAGCTTAGCGATGGGCGAATCGTGACTGGAAAAACTTCTCCTTTACTTGGGTGCTGCTCAGCGATGCTGCTTAATGCATTGAAATTATTGGCTGGTATTGATGAAGAAGTGCAGCTGTTGGCGCCCTCTTCTATCAAACCTATTCAAACCTTAAAGGTGGACCACCTGGGCGCTCTTAACCCTCGTCTACATACCGATGAAGTTCTGATTGCCCTCTCAGTTTCAGCCGATACCGACGAGAACGCCCGCAAAGCCCTAGGTGAACTGGTACATTTACGCGATTGCGAAGTACATACCACCACGATTCTAGGGTCAGTCGATACCCAGATTTTCCGGAATCTGGGATTACAGGTTACTTCGGAACCGGTTTACGCTCGCAAGACTCTCTTTAAGAAATAGCGTTTCCTTTAACCCGAGCATATCTAAATAGCTCTCACCGGCAGGGGCCTGAACCCCTGCCGGTGATTTTTATGAAAACTTTTCAGCTTTAGCCTTCGGGGGTCACCTTCCAGATCTTATGTTTGGTTTTCGCTTGTACTAGCTCTTTGCTAACCCCCATAGTGGTCAGGAACATTGCCATACGTACCAAAACCCCGTTATCGGTTTGCTTAAATATTGATAGCCCCGGCAGATCATCTACATCAGTCGAAAGGTCAAGGGCGTTAGGACGAGAATCCCGCGGCAGCGGATGGCAAATTATGATGTCATGGGCTCCTGCCTCTTCCAACATCGCTTTATCAAGCAAGCAGCCTTGAAGCTCTTTAGATTTCGCCAGTTCCTCGGTCATGCGTTCGCGCTGTACCCGGGTAGCATAAACCGTATCCGCACCCTCTAAAGCTTCAATCTGATTATCGCAGTCGATTACCTTACCGCCCCGGCTAATTGCATATTCAGCGATTTCCCGAGGCAGTTCTAGCGAGGGCGGAGAAAATAGCCGGAAGGTTACCCCCTCATATAGGCTCATCAGTTTCATCAGGGAATGTACGGTACGTCCGTATTTCAGATCCCCCATAATCGCAATGGTACATCCATCCAGAGTTTTACCCCGTTTCCCCAGTTCCTTACGCATCGTTAACACATCCAGGAGCGCCTGAGAGGGGTGTTCCCCGGAGCCATCTCCCGCGTTTAATACCGGAACTACCGAGTGACGGGCGAACTCTGCCACTGAACCAGCATCAGGGTGGCGCACCACTAAAACATCCGTGAACCCAGAAACCACTCGAGAAGTATCGGCGATAGATTCCCCTTTCGCCATGGAAGAGAAGGTAAAACCGGTGGTAGTTTCGACCTCCCCACCCAATCGTAAAAAGGCAGATTCAAAGGACAGGCGAGTACGAGTGGAGGGCTCAAAGAATAGGGAACACAGGACGGCCCCATCCAGTACGGTACAGATTTGTTTCCGTTGGGCAATCGGACGCAAGAACTCGGCTAGATCAAAGAGTTCTCCTAGATTTTCACGATCGAACTGTCCCACTGAAATCAGGTGTTGGCCTACCCCAAAGCGCGGGAAATCATAGTCTTCCGGCATAATATTGCCCTTTCCGAGTGAATGTTTTTGATAAAAAAATACCCCGCCGCAGCGGGGTGGAATTGGAAACAGAAACCTCAGGTAGCTGCCGCTGCCGTCTGGTTCCCATCACGCTCCTAACGTTTTCCTGAAGGGAAGAATAGCACATCACTGCTTTGATCGACGCTGCTAACCCAACTTTTGGTAGATTTTGTGTTCCCTTTCTCCTCTTAGCCGGATTAAGGTGCTAGAGTACACATCGCCGCAAATAGATTTAGCCCTGCTTAGCCCCCTAGAATCGAAAGACGGTCACAGCCAAGGGGGAGATATTGAAGGGACTCAATCGCTACTATCTGCAATCTTTAGCGGTTTTTGCGCTGATACTAACCACTGCATTTTGGGGTTCGACCTTTTTTCTGATCAAAGACCTGCTGACCAGTATGACCACCCTATCTTTTCTGGGGGTTAGGTTCGTTATCGCGGGCGCGCTCTCTGCTTTGATATTTTTTCCTCGTTTAAAGAGGGCAAGCCGAAAAGTCTGGAAACATGCTTTTTCCTTAGGTGCAGTCTATTCCGCGGCACAAGTCTTACAAACCAAAGGTTTAGAAAGTGCCGATGCCTCGGTGGTGGGTTTCATTACCGGACTGTATGTAGTGATTACTCCCCTGCTGGTTTGGCTGTTATTTAAAGAAAAGATTAAGCCGGTAAATTTAGCCGCTGCCCTAGTGGCGATGGCCGGGTTAATGGTTTTGAGTCTGGATGGTTTTTCCATTGGCTTCGGGGAACTATTAACTCTGGCGGGAGCAGCTCTTTTCGCCCTCCACATTGTACTCACCGCTCGTTGGGCCGCCAAAGACGACCCCATAACCTTAGCCGCCATTCAATTGATCGCCATTGGGGTTTTCTGCTTTCTCACAGCCCTGCCCTTTGGAGTGCAGTTACCCCAGGATGCTAGAC
>CAMYAU010000038.1 GCA_947253735.1 uncultured Varibaculum sp.
AGTAGGGCGCAGGTGGATTTAAATGACGGCGGAATTTGGGTAACAAACCAATCCCAACACCTGGTAGGACACCTAAACTTTCCCGCACGCACCCTAGACGGGGCGGTACGTTCTAAAGTGGGACAATTCGACGTCACTCAGTCCGGAGAAAATGTTAATTTTCAAAACCTAGCTGCCAGTGAAGCTGCAAAAATAGATCCAAAGAAAATACGTATGGAAACCTCCTCCTCCTTGGGGAAAGGACAACAATTTGCCCAATCTGGCAAGGAATTAGCGATTCTAGATCCCGAAAGTGGACTGCTCTGGATCGGAGATAACCTCCTTTCTCAAGAACACAACCGCGCCAACGCCACGGTGCGTTCCCTGCGGGGCGCGCAGCTAGCGGGGGGAGAAACCGGGGAATTCTTCCTCGCCTCTCCGACTAGGAAAGAGCTAGTCACCGTGAGCAAAGAAGGAAAACTTTGGAAAGACGAGCGAGTAGAGCTCCCACAAATTCCTATTAGTGCCAAATTAGAAGTAGCGGGGATTGGAAAACAGGCAGTCGCCCTCGACAGCTCCCAAGGAGTGCTCTACCTGCCGAGCGGGAAAAGAATAAAAGTAACTGGCTCCCAGTTAGTGCTACAAGAATCTGGACCAGCAAAACCCTACGCGCTACTCGCAGATCAAGACAAATTGATAAAAGTTGATCTAGCCAGCGGAAATACCAGTGAAATTCCCTCGGGCGGAAGTGGGGGACAACCGGCACGGCCCGCAGTAAAAGCCCAATGCGTCTACGGGGCATGGGCTGGGAGCGGAAAGTTCGTCCGTGAATGTTCCGGGAAAGTTTATCGCCCCACCCAAGAGCTAGGACGGCTAAAAACTGCGCAGTCCCCGGTATTTCGTAAAAACCGTGACCTAGTAGTGCTCAACGACACCACCGACGGGGCAGTCTGGTTAGCTGACAGAAACATGGAACTGGTAGATAACTGGAACGAAATATCTACCATGATCAAAAAAGAGGAACAGCGCGAAGACTCCCCGCAACTGACCGACCAAATAGCGCAAAAAGATCGGCAGAAAGAAAATACTCCTCCGGTGGCTCGCGACGATGTTTTTGGGGCACGCCCCGGGAAAATAACCACGCTTCCCGTGCTAGAAAATGATTCCGACACCGATGGTGATTTGCTAACTGCCGAGGTCGTGGGCAATGTTAGCAGCGGCGAAGTCAAACCCGTACGTGGCGGGGCAGCGCTCAGGATTGAGTTACCTGTCTCCGCCTCTGGAACGATAAACTTCATTTACCAGGCAAAAGATGGTCGCGGTGGGGTAGATACCGCCAATGTGACCGTAAATGTCGTCCCGGAGTCCCGAAATGCTGGACCGGTGCAAAAACGAATACCCACCGTGGTAGTGGAATCTGGGAAACAAATAGAATACAACGCGCTACCAGCATTTGGTGACCCTGATGGGGATCCAGTGTTTTTATCAGGCGCCTCCTCTAATGGTGATAACCAGGTTGAATACCGCCAAGAGGGTACCTTAGTGATTCGTAACCAAGGAACCGGAGTCGGAAAAAAAGAAATAAAAGTACTTGTATCCGACGGTCGAGAGGAAATCGTCGGGCGCGTGAATGTAGATGTGCGCGCATCCGGAAATGTGCCTCCCGAAGCAAACGGGGATATAGCGTTTGCACGAGCCGGGACTACGATTACCATCCGCCCCCTGGCTAATGACACCGACGCCAACGGAGATCCCCTCACATTGGCGGGGGTTAATATTGAGCGAACTGGTCCCCAGATTACCCCTGACCTGGCGGGGGGAACCCTATCATTCCGTTCTGAACAAGAAGGTACCTACTACCTCACCTACACTGTCTCTGATGGACCAGCAACCTCCACCGGAGTTATCCGCGTCGATGTAGCCGCCTCTGGAAAACGGGGAAAACCAGTAGTAGAAGATGATATGGCGGTGCTGCCCGTGGGTGGACAGGTGCTGTCCGATGTGCTCGCGAACGACTCTGACCCGGCCGGGGAAGTACTGGTTACCCAGTCAGTAACAGTAGAAGCTTCCTCACCGCTGCGGGCCACCGTAATGGATCACTCCCTATTAAATATCACTGCTCCCCGCGGACTCACTAAAGCAGAAACCCTAAAATATCAGGTGTCAAACGGGTATGAAAGTGCCGAAGGGGTAGTGACGGTTATCCCGGTACAAACCCAATCGGCAACCACGCCCCCGAATGCGAAACCCGATGAATCCAAAGGACGAGTCGGGGACGTCGCCACCGTAGACGTACTGGCCAATGATCGTTCCCCTGTGGGGTTGCCCCTGAAGCTTTCTCCCAAACTGCAAACCGCTACTCCCGCGGAGGCCGGAAAATTCTTCGTTACGGGAAACCAGGTGCGCTTCCTGGCTAAGAAACCCGGAAAATACGAAGCCACCTATACCGTGATGGACACCAACCAGAACCAATCCAGCGCCCGGGTAAGTGTAGAGATAAAACCAGCTAACCCCACCGATAACTCTGCTCCTGAACCCCGGGTAGTGACCGGAAGGGTGATTTCGGGGCAAACTACCCGAATACCAGTGGACTTGACCAATATTGATCCCGATGGCGATTCGGTATCCCTAGTGGGGATCGCCGATGCCCCCAAGATGGGAGTGGTTGATATCGGTCCCAGTTGGCTAAACTACCAGCCAATACCCGGAAAGATTGGCACTGATACCTTCAGTTATATTGTGGAAGATCGCTTTGGTAAACAAGGAACCGCCCGAGCACAGGTAGGGATTGCTCCCACCGCCAGCCTGAACCAAAAACCCCAAGCCAACCCGGATGAGGTACGAGTAAGGCCGAACCGCGCCCTAGCGGTAGCGGTGACCGCTAACGATACCGACCCTGATGGCGACGGAGTCAACCTGATCGCAGAATCATTACAAAGTCCCGCTGATACTTTGAAAGTTACTGCCCGCGAAAGCGCAGTGGTGCTCACTACCCCGAAGAAAGCTGACTCCTACGGGATTCAATACTCCATTACCGATGGGCGCGGAGGCCAAGACACCTCCATAGCAACCGTGCAGGTAGACCCCTATGCGCCTTTGCAAGCCCCGGAAGCTGCGGATGATCTGGTAACTGCGAAAGAGGGGGGACGAAAAGTTGGCGACCCCATCGAAGTGGACGTCCTCGCCAATGATATAGACCCTGACGGGGACGGCGCTGCCCTGACAGTAAGCTGTAAGGAAGAGGGCGTTAGTGTAAAGGGGCAAAAGCTGGTGATTCCCGCGCCTTCCCACCGACAATTGGTGTTATATACCGTTACTGATCAGGATGGGTTAAGTGCCAACGCCATAGTTAACGTTCCGGGAGTTTCAGAGCAAAAGCCCTATATCGACCCCGATAGCATCCCCATAAAGGCCAAATCCGGTGAGACCCTAACTGTTGATTTGGCTTCTTATGTGATTACCCGCAAGGCCCGTACCCCGCATATTCATTCCGCAGCGGCCATTACCTTGGGGGCAGGATTTACCGGGGGAGTGAAACTGTCGGGTGATGACTCCTTCCAAGTAAGTATTAACCCTGACTTCTTTGGGAAAACTTCCCTAGTGATGCAGGTAAGTGATGGGCAGACAAATGATTCTTCTGCCCTCAGTGCCTCTTTAACCCTACCGATAGAGGTTAAACCCACCAGTAACCATCCCCCGATCTTTACCCCTACGCGTTTAGAGGTAGCCGCAGGTGAGGAAGTAGTCAGCGTCAACGTAGCGGATATGGTGAGTGATGAAGACGGAGACGATCCCGCAAAGATGCGTTACCGCCTGGGGGCAGTTCCGACCGGAATCAAAGCCTCATTGAGTGGCAGTCGGCTCTCGGTTTCGGCTGAAGCCGGTAAAGCCAAGGGGGACGCGGGCAGTATTGAAGTCACGGTAGAGGATGCTTCGGGGCCTACCAGCGGGAAAATACCGGTGCGGGTAGTTGCGTCCACCAGGCCGATGATTCAGGTAACTGCAATTGATGTCGAGGGCGAATCCGGGAAAACCCTCAGTATCGATCTCAACCGTTACGCCACCAACCCCTATCCTGGAAAACCTTTGAAAACCGTGGGATCTCCCAGTGTGGTACAAGGATCTGGGCAGGCATCAGCCTCGGGAACCAGCTTGGAGATAACTCCGGCCGCTACCTTTAAAGGAGACCTGGTGGTGTCTTACACTTTGCAAGACGCCAGTAATGACCCGGACCGTCAAGTTACCGGTACCGCGCGGATTCGAGTATTGTCGGTTCCCGATGCGCCCACGGGAGTAAACGCAGCCATCAAAGAATCCACCACTGCCACTATTACTTGGACAGCCCCTGCCGCCAATGGGGCGCCGATTACCGGTTATAAAGTTACCGATTCAGTTTCTGGCAAATCTGTTACTTCCCCGGCAACTATGGTGGAATTCCCGGGACTGGAACCTGGGAAAACGCACAGCTTTACCGTGGTAGCCACTAACCGGGTAGGGGATTCGAAGCCTTCAGCGGCTTCTCCGGCGGTAGAAGTAGAAATCACGCCCGGCGCTCCCAGAAACCTCTCAGCAGTTACCAGCAATGCCAGAGAAGCAACCTTAACCTGGGATGCGCCTACTGCCGATGGAGGCTCGCCCATAGATCACTATGTGGTGACGGTGTCCGGTCGCGGTCCCCAGGAAGTAAAAGGTACCAGGCTAGAAGTCAGTGGTCTGGCTGGCGGCGAGCATTCCTTTAGTGTGGTCGCGGTTAACACGAAGGCCGGAACGCCGGCTAGTAGCACTTTCCAAACTTTTGATCCCTTTGATAAGAACACAGTTTCCGCCACTTTGACGCGCCAAGGAGCTAATCAATCCTCGGTCTCCCTGAATTTTGTTACTCCCTCCGGTGACAGCGGCTCCTGTGAAGTGACGAAGGTGGGGTCAGCGCAGGTAACCGGAGACCGCTTTAGTAACTCTAATCCGAAGCAACAAAATGACTTGAAAGTTAACTACACCTGTACGTTTAATCATAACAAGGATGTGTCTGGTGTAGTGACTGCGAGTCTAGCTGCCCAAGAGAATCCCGCTATTACCGCTATCAAGGAGGTAGAAAGCGCAAGAAGCAAAACTGGGGCGGTGATAAATGTAGACGTGAGCGCCTTAGACGTTTGGGATATCAACAGTCACTTAGATTTGAAAGTTTCCGGGACGGAACAAAAAGGTGGAAAAGCTCTGGAGAGAAATCAATACCAAGTGCAGGCCATAGCGGGGCATGGATGGACTATTAATCTTAAGAACTTAAAGCCTGGCGATATCTGGAAGATAACAGCCCAGCTTGCTTTCCGAAATGGTGAGAATCTAAATAGCAAGGATCTAGTGGTTTCGATTCCTGACCCCTCTGTTCCCGGTTATTACTCACGAGGAAAGGGAAATGCTGCTACTATCCATGTTCACCTGCAAAATTACTTATATTTGACTCCTTTGCTTCCGCAATCCAAACCGTTATGGCCGCCCCAAATTCCCCAACTGGAGCTACCTGCCTCCCCACGCGAAGGGGGAGCACCCTGGTGGCGCTATCCGGATTACTCGTGGCGGCTGCACGCCCTCGGAGACGACCTCAGCAAATATAAAAACCTCGAGCCAATTCTTAACGGGCGGGAACTTCCTGCCCGCAAAACCGAAAAGGAGATAGCTATATGATCCTTAAGCAGGCGGAAGCCGTGGAGTTTTCTACGCGCTTCAGGCAGATAGCCGAAAATATCGATCAGGCCATCCTTGGTAAAGGGCATCAGGTACGTCTGGTATTAGCGGCTTTCCTAGCCGGCGGGCATGTGCTTTTAGAGGATGCGCCGGGAACCGGGAAAACCGCCTTGGCACGTGCCCTGGCTGCGTCGGTAGCCGCCTCCCATAGTCGTATCCAGTTCACTCCGGATATGTTGCCCACCGATATTACCGGGGTAACTGTCTATGACCAGAAAACCAAAGAGTGGGATTTCCATGCCGGTCCGATTTTCGCCAATATCGTGTTGGCAGACGAAATTAACCGGGCTAGCCCCAAAACCCAATCTGCGCTGCTAGAGGTCATGGAAGAACGGCAAGTCAGCGTAGATGGAGTGGTGCATGCCGTAGACTTACCATTCCTGGTAATCGCCACCCAAAACCCGGTGGAGCAGGCCGGGACCTATAAGCTTCCCGAAGCGCAGCTAGACCGGTTCTTGATCAAGATTTCTCTGGGATATCCTGATCAAGAAACCGCTATCAAGATTCTTTCCGGAGCAGCCCAGCCTGATTTATCTAAAGATCTAAATCCAGTTATCGCATCCGAAGAGATTACCTCCTTGGAGCAGCTGGGGTTACGCAACTATGTAGACGGGCAGATTACCCGTTATGTGCAGCAACTGGCAGAAGCCACCCGGTTAGATGATGCCGTCAACCTGGGGGTTTCTACTCGCGCAACTATCGGGATGGTGCGGATGGCAAAAGTGTGGGCCGCCTCCCAAGGACGTCACTATGTATTACCTGATGACATCAAGACCCTGGCCGGACCGGTGTGGGCGCACCGGATCATTATGGATGCGGATGCTCTTTTTGAGGGAGCAACCGCAGAAAGCGTAGTTGAGAGGGCGCTAAACGAGGTGCCCCCGCCAGTAGATTCGCAGGCCTAACATAATGAAAGTTTCCGAAACCACTACCACCGCCATAAAAGGTGCGCTAAAAAGTGGAAATAAAGCCTGGAAACAGGCGCGCGCGAGAACTTACTTGGCTGCTGTGCGCAAAATTCCACTTACCGGTTTAGGGTGGTTAGTTCTGGTAGGAGGAATCGCCAGCCTGGGGGCGTGGCTCCTATGGGATTGGGCAGAGGCAGCGGCGATAATGTTTGCTTCGCTATTGGCGCTGGCAGCTGCAGTGGTGCAAACCTGGGGTGGGGGAGAACTCGCGGTTCGGGTTTTGGTTGAGCAAGACCGGCTACGTAAAGGGCAAGATTTAGTAGGGCGCGCAGTAGCTACTAATAACGCTCGCCGCGCGGTGCGGGCCCTGACAATAGAGTTGCCGCTAGGAAAAGAACAAGCAGATATTGCGGTGCCTACCTTGCATTCTGGCAAGAGTTTTACTCGGGAATTTCAGCTGCAAACTAAGCGGCGCGAAAAAATCGTGGTGGGACCGGCGCGTACGGTGCGACAAGATATCCTCGGGCTGATTCGCCGGGTGCGTTCCTGGCCGGAATATCAAGATGTGTATGTGTATCCCAACTTTACTTCTGCGCTGGGGACATTAAGTGGGTATGCCCGGGATATGGAGGGGGCAACCTCGCAGATAATCACCAGTTCTGATGCGGCATTTCATGCTTTGCGTCCCTATGAAACTGGCGATGATCGGCGTCATATTCACTGGAAAATGTCTGCGCATACCGGCCAGCTAATGATGCGACAATACTTAGAGACTCGCCGTTCCCACCACCTGATCGTGCTGGATCTGAAACGCGAAAACTATGGGGAAGCTGATTTTGAACTTGCGGTAGAGGCAGCGGCCTCCCTTGCGGTTTCTTCACTTTCCAGTGGACAGCCTGTGACGCTCTATGCGGGAAAAACCGTGATGAAAGCCGTAACATCCCGAGCGGTCCTGGATTTTCTTACCGAGGTGCAGGCGCAAGTAGAAAGCGAAGACTACCGCCACCTGGTGCGTTGGGCTTTGGCTCATGAAGCTCAAGCTTCGGTTTGTTCCCTGATTTGCGGACCGGGAGTATCAATGCGTCGGATGCAACAAATCTGTTTGCTGCCGGCTGCCGATATGGCCACTACCGGTATTCGTGCTGATGTGGGCGCGGCTCTAACCCGTCGGGGGGCTGCCTCGCGAAGGCTATTAAATATTGGGGAGCTCTCGCAACTACCTTGGGCGATAAGTGGGGTGAATCGAACGTGAAAAGAAACGCTATTACTTGTCTGAGTTCCCTGCTGCTACTAATAGTTCCCTGCTACCTGTTTGCGTTACCCTTCACCGGTTTTACCGGGATGATTGCGGCCAGCTGTGGAGCGATTTTAGGTTGCCTGGTAGCTCTAATTGGTCGCCGTTGGCACCTGGGAATAATCTCCACTTTAACTATTTTATTGGGGGCGTTTCTAGCCTTTGGCCCCACTGTGGCAGCTACAGACCCACTAGGGCGGAAGTTTTATCCCACTTTATCTGGTTTGCAGGTATTGGTGACATCTGCGGTGACCTGTTGGCGGGACACCCTCACTGGTCAGCTACCGCTAAGCGCGACGGGGGGAGCAGCAGTACTACCCTTTCTTACCTGCCTAGTTACCGCCCTACTTGCGGGATTGGCAGCTGCTTCGCACCGTCCCTGGGTGGCGCTGGTACCCACAACTATTAGCCTGGTGGTGGCAATCGCCTGGGGATCTCAACTAGTTCCAGTGGCTCGCTGGGCAGGAGCAGGCTTTTTCTTCCTCGCATTACTTTGGTGTGGGCTAGTCAGTGAGGCGGCAGCCAAAGCACGTTCTCGGGCAGTTAATTTGATGGGAGCAAGGAAGAAAAACCGTTTTGCCCGTCCTTTGGCGATGGTAGCCGTCACCGTGGTTATCTGTCTCGCCTCTGCGTCTTTGGCAGGATTAACTGAACGCGGCAACCGGGAAGTGCTACGTACCCACGTGCTGCCCCCAGTAGAACTGGAAGATTTTATTTCCCCGCTTGCCTCCTTTAGACATCTTTCTCGCGACTGGAAAGATAAGACTATTGCGCAGGTAAAGAACTATCCGGCGGGTACCCGGATGCGCTTTGCGACCATGAATGCCTATGATGGTACAGTTTTTAAAATCGATCCCCAATTGAATGCGCAGTTTGTGCAGGTTGATTCGATTTTAGATAAGGAAGTGTCTGCTGATAGCCGGGCAGAAGTAAAACTTGTGAACTATGACCAGCCGTGGGTTCCGCTGCTGGGAAGTGCTGAGTCTATAAAGTTTGCTACTAAACCAAAACCAGTCGTTTACTATTCTGCCTCGCTACGTTCGGCATTTACTCCTAACCCTGCTAAGCAATCCTATCGGGTCAGTTTTGCCAAAGACCGTATCCCTAGTGATGCCCGTATCTCTGGCCTAGAGTTTGAACCCCTACCGCAAAGCAAGGATGAAGCAGTTCCCCTTGAGGTAGCGGAACTTAACAACCAGCTGACCGCGCGGGCTACTACCCCCTTACAAAAAGTGCGTAACGTAGAATCCTACCTTTCGGGGCAAGGTTTCTTCTCTGATGGCTCCGATGGGCTTTCTCGCCCCGGACACCGCGCGGCTCGGATGAGTCAATTTTTCCAAGGGCAACAACTAATCGGGGATGATGAACAATACGCGGTAGCGATGGCCCTGATGGTGCGGGCTTTCGGGGCTCCGGCGCGGGTAGTGCTGGGAGCCTATCCGGCAGATAAAAAGGCCGGCGGAAACCTGGAACTAAAGGGAGATAACGTTCACGCCTGGGTCGAAGTGAAATTTAAAGAGGTCGGCTGGATACCATTTGATCCCACGCCACCGCGGGAACGAGTTCCGCGCACTGATAATCCGCAGCCCAAATCGGTTCCCAAACCGCAGGTATTGCAACCCCCGCCCCCGCCTGCCACTCCGCCGGTATTACCTCATGTGGAAAAGCAGGCACATGCCGATAATCCCTCTACCGGAATGCAGATTCTGGCTGCGCTGGCGGTAGTGGCCAAGTATGGGTCTTGGTTGCTGTTATTACTTTCTCCCATTTTGGTAACCCTGCTAGCAAAATGGTATCGATCTCGCCGGCGGCGACGCGCAAAGGAACCCGAGGCGCGTCTCAAAGGAGCGTGGGAAGAAATAGTAGATCGTTTTCGGGATCGGGGAATCCGACTCCCGGCGGGGGCGACGCGGCAAGAAGTCGCCTGGATAATTGACAGTTATCTGGGAGATATAACGCACGCGAAGCTGCAATCAGGAGCGCGCGAACTGGCGGGGATCGCTGATTACCTGGATTACAGCCCCGGCGGAGATAGCGAAATAGATTCCGATTGGGCATGGCAATTGGTTAAACAGCTTACCGCCACCTGGAAGGCAGCGGCGGGGAAAGCTAAAGCGCTGGTAGCTGCGATTCGGCCGTCCTCGCTTTATAACCGGTTTATTCGCAGTGGTTTTGCTTTAAAGTTGCAGAAAATTCCCGGGATGAAAACAGTGCTGACTCCACGCAAAGAGCTATCTTTACCCAACCTATCTTTAGGGCTTACCCAGCAGGAATATCAACAGTTACGCACCCCCTTAGCTCCGGGGAGTAGGGAACCGGCTTCACAAACAGCTGAGGAGGATGAGAAATTTTCTGAAGCTACTCGTCTAGGCAAAGTGGGACTACCGCAGGTAGGGGTGGACTTTAGTGATGGTACTCGTCTGGTAACTCCGACAGTTTCTCCATTGTTACCGGCTCTGCCGCTGCCTCCGCGGCCTTCAACTCCAATCGATCCGCCACAGACACCACAGCAGTCGTTAGGCAATCCTGTAACGCTGGATTGGGACGCAACCCGCCAGGGAAGCCCAGCAGTTTCTGCGTCGCCACCACCTCCTCCTGCTCTGCCAATCGAGGCCGAACAAAACCAGGAAGCGTTAGACTATACCCGCCGGGCGGCCTCGCCCCCGAATGACGAAACGCGGTTACGGAAAGGGGATGAATATGGCCCAGACACCCCCTAAGATCCCCGGATTTAGTGTGGAATCCCTGCTAGGGCGGGGCGGTTTCGCCGATGTATACCTTTACAAGCAGAAACGTCCAGAACGTAAAGTTGCGGTTAAAGTTCTGCGGGAACTAGGGAGCAGAGAAGGACGGCAAGTTTTTACCACCGAGGCCGATGCTCTTGCCGCTACCTGTGCGCATCCAGCAATCCTCTCCCTGTATCAAACCGGAAAACTCCCAGATGGCCGCCCCTATTTGGTGCTGCAATATTGTCCGGTGGCGAACCTATCGCAACGAGTGCGCCGCCACCCGCTGTCGCTGCCGGAAGCTTTAGATACCACTATTCGTCTAGCCGGGGCATTAGAAACTGTACATCTAGCAGGACTTGCGCACCGGGATGTGAAACCGGCAAATGTGCTGATCTCTGAGTTTTCCACCCCGGTGCTTTCTGATTTTGGTTTAGCCTTGCCGCTGGGTAAACCCCTGGCGCATCGCGATGTTTTAGGACTTTCGGTGCCCTGGGCACCCCCAGAACAACACGATGAGAATTCCTTGGCAGATGCGACTAGCGACATTTATTCTTTGGCCGCGACTATGCATTCGCTGGTTACCGGGATCAGCCCCTTCGAGATCCCTGGTGGCGATAACTCGATATCTGCCCTTACCCAGCGAGTCTTGCATTCGGCTCCGCGTCTAGATGCACCCCAATTAGTTTCGTCTATGCGCGAGATCCTGGCCTGGGCGCTGCGAGCTGATCCAGCGGAGCGTCCTGGCAGTGCTGCTCAATTTGGTCAGGCCTTACAAGAGGTGCAGCGGCGACTTTCTCTCCCGATTACCAGTATGGATATTGCCAGTGCTAATCCTACTTTGACGCAGGCATCCACCGATCCGGACGTGACTCGCCTCAAAGATGCTGCTGTTTTGCAAGCAACGGTAGATTCTACCGAGGGCGCGCGGGTTGATAGTCCCTTGATCGTGGGCAGCAACTCTTCCGCGGCGCTTTCGCGTTCCCGATTGCCGGCTTCCCGGCTTGGATGGCGTAGAATCGTACTCGCCCTAATTGGGGCGTTTGTGCTGGTGTCTGGAACTGCTGCCGGGGTAGCTTATTATTTTAAAACCGGTGCTACCACGGTGAAAAGTGCACCCAGTTCTGCCGAACCGCTGATTACTGCCTCTGCAGATGACGGTCTAGTGGCGGAAGTGTCTGCAGTTACTTCTCTGGAAGCAAAACCTTCACCAGATGGGCAAATAGTTTTAAGTTGGAAACCGGGCGAGGGTGATACCCCCGCTTCCTACCAGGTGCAGGTAAGTTCTGATGGTAAGGATTCGGGTTCCCATACAGTGACCGAGCCACAAATAACCCTCCGGCCGCAAGGGGGAAAATGGTGCGTGAAAGTTTTTGCGATTAGCTTAGATGGAAAAACCTCGCCTGGGGTAGACTGGTGCCAATAGGAGAGCGCAAAATTGCCGGTTGGTAATGGAGGAAAACCTGATGAATAATGATCCCTACCAGTACTATCCGAATCAGTCGGGTGCTGCGAATGCAAGTTACCCGCCCAGCGGGATATATGGATCTCCTCAAACCGAAGTTGGGGCGCCCATCCCAGGAAGTCCGGATCCCTACTCTCAGGGCGTGAATGACGCTTATGTCAATCCTTACGGTGAGCAGCCGCAAGTTCCGCAATATCCAGGATATTCTCCCCAAGACGCTCCGGTTTATCCGCAGCCCGAATAT
>CAMYAU010000039.1 GCA_947253735.1 uncultured Varibaculum sp.
TATTAAGGTGCGGGGGGCAAAGAACTTTGTCCCCAAGGCGATGGTGGCGGCGCTGTTAGGCACTACCCCTTCTATTTTGAAAAATGTGCCCTTGATCCGGGACGTAGATATCGTGTGCGGCTTGCTGGAACTGCACGGAGTGAAAACCGACTACGATTCCGCTAGTGGACAGCTACTTATCGATCCCTCTAATGTAGAGGCTGCCCAGGTAGCCAGTATCGACACTTTAGCGGGATCATCACGGATTCCGATTCTATTTTGCGGTCCGCTACTGCACCGCCTTGGCGAAGCCATCATCCCGGACCTGGGGGGATGCGTAATTGGTGATCGTCCGATCGATTTCCACCTGTCTATTTTGCGTTCGTTCGGTGCTCAGGTCGACAAACTGGAATCTGGAATCCATATCGCTGCCCCGGAGGGGCTAAAGGGAGCCGTTATCGAACTGCCCTATCCTTCCGTAGGTGCCACTGAACAGACCCTGCTGGCAGGAGTGCAAGCCGAGGGTATCACGGAGCTGCGGGGAGCCGCCATTGAACCGGAAATCATGGATCTGATCAATGTGCTGCAAAAGATGGGGGCGATCATCAGTGTAGACACTGATCGCACTATCCAGATTGAAGGGGTGGAGCAGCTGGAAGGTTTTACCCACACCGCCCTATCTGATCGTATTGAAGCCGCCTCTTGGGCATCTGCGGCTCTTGCCACTCATGGAGATATTTTTGTGGAGGGCGCTTCCCAACCAGAAATGATCACTTTCCTAAATATGTTCCGTAAAGTGGGGGGTGCTTTCTCGGTGGAACCGGACGGCATTCGCTTCTACCATCCCGGTGGGGAACTAAAACCGATCGTGTTAGAAACCAATGTGCATCCCGGGTTTATGACCGATTGGCAGCAGCCGATGGTGGTCGCCCTCACCCAGGCGCACGGCTTGTCGATTGTGCATGAAACCGTCTATGAACAGCGATTTGGATTCACACGTGCCCTAAATCAAATGGGAGCCCAAATCCAGTTGTACCGGGAATGCCTAACCGGCTTAGCCTGCCGTTTCGGACAAAGAAACTATTATCATTCCGCCGCAATTTCCGGGCCCACTCCGCTACATGGAGCCGATATAACTATCCCTGACCTGCGGGGAGGGTTCTCCCATTTGATTGCGGCATTGGCTGCTGAAGGAAAATCCAC
Source organism: uncultured Varibaculum sp. (assembly GCA_947253735.1). GTDB lineage: Bacteria > Actinomycetota > Actinomycetes > Actinomycetales > Actinomycetaceae > Varibaculum. The sequence goes on from CAMYAU010000039.1 coordinate 1,183, forward strand.
TGTGCGGGGGATCGACATGATTAGCCGCGGGTACGAACATTTCCTTACTAAGCTGGGATCCTTGGGTGCGCAAGTAAAGCTGGAAAAATAAGGGGTAATTATGGCCGGAAAGTTTTCTCGCTTCTATAAGTTTTGTGTGCGTGTGGCGCGCATCCCGGTAGGGGCGGTTACTCGCCGACATTGGGAAGGGCAAGAAAACCTGCCGAAAGAAGGCGGGTTTGTAGCAGTAGTCAACCATATTTCCGAGTTCGACTCCATGACCATGATGCACTTCATGACCAGCGCCGGGTATCCAGTGCGGATTCTTTGTAAAGAAGAACTCTTCAGAGTTCCGATTTTAGGAGCAATCATGCGTTCCTGCGGGCAAATCCCGGTTTACCGAGAATCCACCCACTCTCGGGACGCGCTTGCTGCTGCGATTAAGGGCTTGCAAGCCGGTGAATGCATAACCGTTTACGGGGAAGGAACCCTAACTCGCGACCCAGATTTTTGGCCGATGCGGATGAAAACCGGGGCGGCACGGATGGCGCTGCGTGCCCGGGTACCACTGGTCCCAGTGGTACAGTGGGGAGCGCAAGATGTACTTGATCGTTATGTGCGGCGCCCTAATCTTCTAGGGAAAAAGGATGTATGGGTGCAGGCGCTGCCTCCAGTAGACCTATCTGACCTTTATGATCGGGCAGATGACCCTGAAATCTGGTATCAGGCTACTCAAAGAATAGAAGAGGCAATCTGCCGCGGGGTAGAAGAAATCCGGGGCGAGAAAATGCCGCACCGTCCTCTAGATCGCAAATCTGTTAGCATCCCCTCCAAAAAACAGTTAGGGGCAGCGGCGAAAGCCTGGCGAGTAGATCATCCCCGCAAATTAGCGACTGCGCGTAGCTTGGGAGAACTCGATCCCTATTTGAAAGCTGCTTCCATCGCCACTGATCCCCATTTAGAGCAGGAGGGGTAGACAATCATGGCGACCTCCTCGGCGCACAAAGTCGCGGTTCTGGGCGCCGGAGCTTGGGGAACCGTATTCGCGCAGATTCTGGCTGATGCCGGTAATGAAGTGCGAATCTGGGCGCGACGTGCAGAACTTGCCGAACAGATAAACGCAGGTGAAAATCCGCGATATGTTCCAGGGATAAAACTTCACGGAATCAGCGCCGCTAGTGACCTGGAATGGGTGTGTGAGGGGGCTGGGCTGGTAGTGGTTTCTATCCCCTCCAATGGAGTACGGACCTTGCTGGAACAGGTCCGCGACTTCCTCCCCCTAAATGCTACCGTGATTTCGCTGGTAAAAGGGCTAGAAGCAGGCACTTTGCAAACCATGACCGAGGTAATCGCAGAGGCTGGAAAGATTCACCCTTCTCGCATAGTGGCAGTATCCGGGCCTAACCTTTCTGGCGAGATCGCCCGCCACGAACCCACGGGCGCCGCTGTAGCCGGAGAAGATTCCTGGCGAGCCGGATTGGTAGCTTCACGTATCCACACCCATTATTTCCGTCCCTATGTGGCAGAAGATGTAGTGGGAGTAGAAATTGGCGGAGTCGTGAAAAACATTATCGCCATGGCGGTAGGGGCAGCTGAAGGGCTAGGGCTGGGGGTGAACTCCCGTTCCTTCCTGATCACTCGCGGGCTAGCAGAAATGGTGCGGCTCGGGGTAGCGATGGGTGCTAAGTCAGATACTTTCCTGGGGCTGGCTGGGCTCGGAGATCTGGTGGCAACCTGTTCCTCGTCCTCTTCGCGAAACTTTGCTTTTGGATATCGGCTCGGAAAAGGGATGAGTATTTCCGAAGCACTGGAGGCCTCGGCGGGTACAGTTGAAGGGGCGCGATCTTGCCCGGTAGTGCGCGAATTAGCCCATCGTAAAGGGGTATCCATGCCGATTAACTCGGCTGCCTATCGGGTGATTAGTGGGAAACAAAGTCTAGAAGAAGCGTTAGTGTCTTTAACTAGCGGTCCGCGGGTAACCGATGGTCCGAGTGCACGAATGGTATAGAGAGGATCAACCGTGATGCAAAATAATCAGACCAAACCTCGGGTATTAGTACTGTTCGGGGGTGAATCGGGGGAACATGGGATTTCCTGTGCCACCGCTGCTGGGGTTGTTGAGGCCATCGATCATGACCGTTTCGAGGTGGTTACTGTAGGGATTACCTCGCAGGGCCAGTGGGTGCCGGTAGATTTTAGCTCTGACCAGTTCCAGTTATCTGAAACCGGGGTCGCGGAAGTTCCTGTTGCCAATCGACAGTTATTCATATCCCCAGGAAATGGACATGTGGTTAGCTTGCCCACCCAGCTGGGACCGGAGTTTTCTTTGAGTGATCTGGGAAGTTTCGATGTGGTATTTCCGCTATTGCATGGACCCTTTGGCGAGGACGGTACGGTGCAGGGGCTGCTAGAAATGATGCATCTTCCCTATGTGGGGTGCGGGGTACTGGCATCGGCCGCCGCCATGGATAAACCCACCACCAAAATACTTTTACAAGAGGCGAAGCTGCCTGCGGGCAAATGGGAAACCGTGACCGCGGGACAGTGGAAGCGTGACCGCTCCGGGGTGCTGGAACGTCTGGAACATCTAGGGTTGCCAGTATTTGTAAAACCAGCAAGGGCAGGGTCCTCCCTGGGGATCACCAAGGTTAGCGTCGCTACTGACCTGGAAGCAGCGATAAGCAAGGCGCAGACAGTGGATCCGCGGGTGATAGTGGAACAAGAACTAACTGGTTTCGAGGTAGAGTGCGCGGTGCTGCAGGCAGCAGATGGACGTCCTCGTACCACCGAGCCGGGACGAATTGCAATGCGCGATGACGTAGTATTTTATGACTACAAAACCAAGTATTTCGGGGAAGATACCGTAAGTTTAGAGATCCCGGCGCGGATACCAGCTCATCTGGCTAACCAGGTGCGTGAGATTGCAGGGAAGGCTTTTGAAGCCCTGGGATGCGAGGGTCTGGCGCGGGTAGATTTCTTTGTGGATCCCCAGAAAGATTCAGTGGTAATCAATGAAGTTAACACGATGCCTGGTTTTACTCCGTTTTCTATGTATCCCAAGCTGTGGGAACATATGGGCATAGGGTATTCCCAGTTAATGGAGGAACTGATTTCCTTGGCGCTAGCGCGTCCGGTGGGATTGAGATAGGCAATTTTGAAAGATATTGCTGATTTCAAGGCTAATGAGGAGCAGAACAATTAGGGTGGAAGACATGGCGAAGAAACGCGTGACCTTAGTAACTTGTGCGCAGTATCCGAATCTAGCAGAAGACGAATCAGGGTTGGTTGATGAACTGAACTCGCGGGGAGTTGATGCTCGGATAGCGATTTGGAATGATCCCCACGTGGATTGGGAAGAAGCGGGAGTGTGTGTAATCCGTGCCGTGCGCGATTACGCTAGTCACCGGCAAGAATTTGTGGAGTGGGCGCACCGGGTTCCCCGGCTGCTGAATCCGGCGGATGTGACCGAGTGGGCCACCGATAAGCACTATTTGCTAAATCTGCAAGAACAGGGAGTGCCGGTAATTCCAACTACTTGGTTAGAACCAGAACAAAATTTAAATAAGCACCAGGTGCATACCCGGTTCCCGGCATATGGTGAGTTCGTGGTGAAACCGGCGGTTTCCTCCGGGGGGCGCGAAATGGGACGCTATGACGCCAATAATGGTATGGCCCGGATGGCGGCCGTAACCCATGCCTACCGTCTCTTGCAAGAGGGGCGCTCGGTTATGGTGCAGCGTTACTTATCGGAAGTTGATGAGCACGGTGAATATTCCTTGGTTTATATGAACGGAGTTTTGTCGCACTCAGTTGAAAAAGCCGCTATGCTCACCAATCCCAACACTACAGAGGTGCAGGCGCAAGAAGAAGTAACCGGGAATAGGCAACCAAACTCTGAAGAGTGGATTTTTGGAGAAAAGGTACGTTCAGCGATTCATCGTATGATTAAACAGCGTCTGGGGCATGATCAGCATCTATTGTTCTTACGCATTGATATCGTTCCCGATGGTAAAGGATCCTACTATCTAATGGAAGTTTCTCCCGTTGATGGTTCGCTTTATCTGCGTACCCGTGAGGATGGTATCGGTACCTTCGCCGACGCGATCTGTAACCGCGTTTTTTGGTAAGATCAGCTTTCTACCTGTGGTGATAGCGGGTGTGAGCGGATACATAGCCGCGAAGGGTCTCAATAATTTCACCTGAAGCCCGCGGTTAGATAAAGTGGGTAGTCGTCGCTATGCGATAGATGGTGGCTGTAGTTCAGTTGGTAGAACGCCTGGTTGTGGTCCAGGAGGTCGCGGGTTCGAGCCCCGTCAGCCACCCCATACGGCAACTGTTTTGCAGTTTGCCGCATAGGTGGTTCAAATGATTCTTGGGCTTGCGGTGGCAGATAACACACTGTCTGGACAGGGATTTTGTTTGAAAAACGCCGCCGGTATCGACTAGCCTAGTTAGTCGGTGCTGGTTGTTTGGAAGACCGGCTGGGTTCGGTTTTCCGGACAAAAGAAAATGTACGTGACTAAGGAAATGAGCAGCAAAGTGGTCTACGCGATCGTCAAGGCGGGCGGACGTCAAGAAAAGGTCTCCGTCGGGGATGTAGTCGTCGTCGACAAGCTGGCAGCAGAGGTTGGCGATACTGTTGACTTCAAGCCAGTGATGGTAGTTGACGGTGACCAGGTCACCTCCGACGCCGCTGAGCTAGAGAAAATCAAGGTAACGGCAGAGGTCCTAGAACAAACTAAAGGACCGAAGATTCGGATCCTGAAGTTCAAGAACAAGACCGGATATACTCGCCGCATGGGCCATCGCGCTAAGCTGACCCAGGTGAAGATCACTAAGATCGCCTAACCTCAGGCAAGAAAGGAAAAGAAAATGGCACATAAGAAAGGGCTAGGTTCCTCTTCTAACGGCCGTGACTCTAACCCGCAGTACCTGGGGATCAAGCGTTACGGTGGAGAAAACGTGAACGCCGGAGAAATCCTAGTTCGTCAGCGGGGCAGCAAATATCACCCGGGAACTAACGTGGGAATGGGTAAAGATGACACCCTCTTTGCTCTGGCCGCTGGTTCTGTCGAATTTGGCCGTCGTCGCGGTCGTAAAGTCGTGAACGTGGTTTCGGCTTAAAACCAGATCAAAGTTTTAAAGGTAGCGGGGTCGTTAAACGACCCCGCTACACTTATATAGTGACCGCTATGTGGTGGCTAAAGGCGTTTCAGCCGGGGCCCTAAGGAGTAATCATGGCCAGTTTTGTTGATCGAGTAAAAATCGATGTCACTGCCGGTAATGGTGGTAATGGCTGCGTCAGTGTCAGGCGCGAAAAATATAAACCGCTAGGCGGACCTGATGGGGGAGATGGCGGTCGCGGCGGCAGCGTGTTCTTAGAGGTTGATCCGCAGTCGCATACGTTACTTGACTATCACCATTTGCCGCATCGCAAGGCCACTAATGGTACTCCTGGTATGGGGGATAATCGCGAAGGCGCGAATGGCGAAGACCTGGTGTTACCGGTTCCTCCCGGGACGGTAGTTAAATCTGAAGCTGGCGAGATTCTAGCTGATCTGCAAGGATCTGGATCCCGCTTGGAAGTTGCCCGCGGGGGAACTGGCGGTAAAGGTAATGCCGCGCTGGCAACTCGCAAACGTAAAGCCCCCGGCTTTGCGCTTTTGGGGGAGGAGGGAGAATCTCGTATCCTCATCCTCGAGCTGAAGTCAGTAGCGGATGTGGGGCTCGTGGGCTTTCCGTCCTCTGGAAAATCTTCCCTGATTGGAGCTATTTCCGAGGCGAAACCGAAGATCGCGGATTACCCCTTCACTACTTTGGTACCGAACCTGGGGGTAGTACAGGCCGGAGATGAGCGTTATACGGTCGCAGATGTTCCGGGTTTGATTCCAGGGGCTTCCCAGGGGAAAGGATTAGGCCTGGACTTCCTGCGCCATATTGAACGTTGTGCGGTGATTGCACATGTGGTGGACTGCGCAAATATGGAGGCTGATCGTAATCCGGTAGACGATATTAAAGCCCTTGAAGCGGAATTGGCCGCCTATGAAAGTGATCTGGATGAAGTTTCTGGCTATGTCCCGTTGGCACAGCGCCCCCGGATAATTATTCTTAACAAGATGGACATTCCCGATGCTGCGGAGATGGCAAAACTACAGGCGGAGCAACTCGCTAAATTTGGGTGGCCAATGTATGCCGTTTCTGCGGTTACCGGTCGCGGCCTAGAGGCTTTAGTGTTTGCCTTGGCAGAGATGGTCTTGCGTTTGCGTCAAGCCGAGCCAGAATGCGAAGTTCAACCATTGCAGGTGTTGCGCCCGCAGGCAGTGGGGGATTCTGGCTTTACGGTTACAAAACAAAAGACTGGTCAAGGCCTCATTTATCAGGTGCGGGGAGAAAAACCTGAACGTTGGGTGAAGCAGACTGATTTTTCCAATGATGAGGCGATCGGGTTCTTGGCAGACCGCCTCTACAACTTAGGTGTGGAAGCAGAGCTACTGGAATCCGGCGCTAACAGTGGAGATACGGTGGTTATCGGAGAAATGGAAGGAGGGGTTATCTTTGACTTTGAGCCTTTGCAATCTGCCGGAGCGGAGCTGCTAGGTGCGCGTGGTCAAGATCTGCGCCTAGTTGGATCGACGCGGCGCACCAACCAGGAGCGACGCGAGCAATATCATCAGATGATGGATGGTAAAGAGGAAGCCCGCCAGAATCTTCGCGCGGAAGCTGAGGCAGGGTTGTGGACAGATCCCTCCACTGATTAAGAGGCTTGATTGCTAAAGTTGGCTGTTTTGCAGACAATATTTTTACTTAAGTCACGAAGAGCAGCAAAGGATATTAGCGCTCGCTCACCTTTGGTAGGATTAGAGCTACCGGTCTAGCACAAAAGCTGGCAAGAAGGGGTTGTTAATGACGGTAGGTGTCAGCGTCGATGGTAGACGCATCGGGGTAATGGGGGGAACCTTCGACCCTATTCATAACGGACACCTGGTGGCGGCATCCGAGGTTCAGCACCGCTATGGCCTAGATGAAGTTATTTTCGTACCCACTGCGACCCAACCTTTCAAAAAGGGGCGGCAGGTAACTATGCCGGAGCACCGCTATTTGATGACTTCCATCGCCACCGCCTCAAATCCTCGGTTTACCGTTTCCCGGGTGGATATTGAACGGGGGGAAACCACCTATACGGTGGACACCCTACGTGATTTGAAGCGGGAAAGACCAGGTTGTCACCTGTTTTTTATTACTGGTGCCGATGCTTTGCGGCAGATTATGGATTGGAAAAACGCAGAGGAACTGTTTCAGTTGGCACGATTCGTGGGGGTAACTCGGCCTGGTCATCGCTGGAGAAATACTGGAGAACTTCCCGCCGATAGGGTCTCGTTATTGGAAGTGCCTGCGATGGCGATTTCTTCAACTGACATTCGTAAGCGGGTGGCGTCTAAGGCTCCCATCTGGTATTTAACTCCGGACGGGGTCGTGCAATATATCGCGAAATATGGTCTCTATCGGGAGGATACCCAGTCATGAGCGAATCAGACTATCCGAATCGCCCTTTGGAGGGGAAGGAATATTCTCCGATTTATAAATATGGCCAGATTTCTATTGCTGAACAGCTGGCACGCTTAGAGGAGATTCGCAGTGGAGGTCGCCGCCCTAGCTACCGGCCAGGAGTCCCTTCCCAAGAATCCCAATGGGGACAGATTCAAGAGGGCTTTAGTCAGGTCGAAAGCGAACTATCTTGGCAGTTACGGCAGGCATCGGTAGCGAATGAACGGAAGGTGCAACGCCGGCTTAGTCCCGACCAGGATGGACGTAGCTGGGTACAAGAGTACCGAGAAAAGCAACACATGCGTAAAGTCGCGCAGGAAGCGCGAGAGAAAGCTGAGGCTGATTTACAGCGCTTGCTGAAAGAACGGGAGGAAGCGCAGGCTCGTGCCCGGGAACAGGAACGTCTAGCAGCAGAGGCCGCTGAGCGTTTACGTAAGATAGAGGATGCGGAGCAAGAAGCGCTACGTTCTGCCGCTCGGGAGCAGCAACGCCGCGAACAACGAGTTTTAAATGCACAGGTGGCGGAAGAAAAATCTGAAGCCGAAAAAATGGCAGAGCTGCTGGCCTCTTTCCATAACTTAGCGACAGCTGCTCAGCAGCCGGCGGAACCTACTACTTCACCGGCTGATTCCCTGTCGCGGGCAACGCTTTCAAGTCCGATGGCCTCGCAACCAGTTTTACAGGAACCTAGTGCGTCAATGCCGTCTGCGGTGCAACCGATCGCTTCTGGTCAAATTCCTCAAGTAGCACCGGGGTCGCAGCTGAAAGCAGGTTCCGCTCCGGTACAGCTGGGGGTGCAAGCGGCGCCGGCCCCTTCACGTATTTTTGCAGATGATTCCGGATATGTGGGCACACATGACGATTCCAGACCGCTTGTCACTAAGAGTTTTGCTGGCGATAAGTCGGTGGTGGGGCAAGCTCTAGACGTTGATACTACCCAACCAGTGGAAGTAAGCCCGATTGATGCTTTAGCTGATAAAGCCGATGACCGAGCACTTGCTGATAGTTTGGCTTTTGCGGCTGGAAGTAAGAATCTTGCAGCAACTCGGCCGGCTCCGGTTCAGGCTCCGGAAGCGCCGGCTCATAGCTCAGCTAATACTGTCGCGACCTCGATCCCCGAGACCTCAGCGGCTAGGGGGCAGGCAGCATATGCGCGGTCGCAAATAGCCCCCTCTCCGGTGACTCCAGCTCCGCAGATACAGCCAACAACGACTGGAAATATTAACACGCAGGTCTCTCCGGAGAGTTTGGCTCCGGCATCTGCCAGCGTCGATGCGAATAATTTGTCTCCAGTAAAGCTTACTGCGGCCGCAGCTGGATCCGCCGCAGAGTTATTCCAGCAGGCCTTGGCGCAAACCAAGTTGAACGCGGCTCGAGGAGTCGCACCTGCTCCCCGAACATCCGTATCGCTGGAAAGCAACTTCAACCCAGCTGTGCTGCGCCCCGCTCCGGCTCCTCCAGTTAACGCTTCCAGGCAGAGCCAGCTTACCGCTTATCCCACTGCAGCTCCCCAGGTTAATCCACAGGTGTCGCCAGTGCAGGCGGCTCCGGCTCCTAGCGTTCCTACTCAGGTTAATGTGGCTGCCTCACAGCTGCCTTTGGTGCAGGCAACGGTTACAGCTCCCTCCCAACCGGCGCCAGGAAGCGTTCAAGTGCCACCTGTATCGCAGGCAACGGTGTCCTTGCAGCCGAGTCAGGTCACGCCCTCGGCGGTGAATAATAATCCAGTCGGGACTCTTAATCCACAGGTGACTCCCGCCCCGCAAGCTGTGCCGGTTTCTTCAGGGGGTCAAGAGGCGGTAGCTGCGATGCCAGCCACTCCCACCACTAGCCCGATGACCTCTTCAGTTCCAGCGGAGAGGCCTGCACCCACCCCTGCGCTTTCTGCGGAGGAAATACCTAGTGAGGATCCTGCTATCTCCAGCGAAAGCGAACCTCCCCAAGAGGGGAAATCCCGGTGGTGGCAGTGGAAACGGCAAACAAAAAAAGCTGAGGCCCCGGAGCAGGAAGACACTCGCGCCGGGGCGTGGCAGGAAGCTGCTGAGGACGAGGACGAAGAGCCGCTAACTTTCATCCAGACTTTCTTGCGTTGGGTTTTACGGCTATCTATCTTGCTGATTATTGCGTTGGGTATGGTGCTAACCATGGATCGACCAGTGATTTCGCAAACGATGGGGCAGGATATCTTGCAACCCGGTATCGTAGATAATGTAAGCGTTACCCAAATATAGGAGTTCTTCTTGGTGGAAAAGCTTGATCCGCGGCAACTAGCTGAAATCGCTGCCCAGGCGGCTGCCAGTAAATTGGCGACCGATGTGGTGGCGATTGATGTTCATGAACAAACTATTATCACTGATGTTTTCGTGATTTGTTCAGCCGATAATCCTCGCCAAGCGCGCGCGATTATGAATGAAATCGATCATGCATGTCACGACGCGGGTGCCGATCCCACAACGATTGAAGGGAACGATGAATTCCGGTGGGTACTCATGGAACTGCCGGGGGTAATCGTGCATATTTTCTTGGCGGAAGAACGGGAATATTACGGGTTGGAGCGGCTGTGGAATGACTGTCCTCGAATTGAGTTACCCAATTTGGAGGAGGCTACGCGGGCGGAACAAGCCCGAGTCGAGGCCCAAAGTCAGCCTCAGGATGCTGTAAATCTGATTGTGGGACTAGATTAGGTGAGTCATGGCGAGCAAAATTGTTCTCTGGCGACACGGTCAAACTGACTATAACCTGCAAGGACGGGTACAAGGTCAAGTTGATATTCCTCTTAATCAGGTGGGGTTAGCCCAGGCTGCTGCGGCAGCGGAAGAGCTGATTAAGTTGAAACCAGAGCGGATTGTTTGCTCGGATTTACGGCGTGCTCAGGAAACCGCCCGGGCTCTAGCCGATATTTGTAGCCAAGAAGTTCAAATGCTGCCAGATGAGCGATTACGGGAACGGGCATTCGGGGATTTTGAAGGGCTGTCAGCGAAAGAACTGAAAGCGCGTTTTGCGCCGCGCTATGAGGAGTGGCGCAGTACCGGGGAAAGTCTGATGGCGGGAGTGGAGTCGCGTGCTAAGGTCGGTTCCCGGGTTGCTAAATGCATGCTTGAACATTTTGAACAGGTCGAGGGGACGCTTGTGGTGGTTTCTCATGGTTCAGCCTTGACCCAGGGGTTGGTGAAAATTCTAGGCTTGGATCCTTTGGCTTGGCAGGGACTACGGGGTTTGGATAATTGTCATTGGTCCACTTTGATCCCTTATTCACGTAAACCCGGATGGCGTCTGGTATCGCATAATATTGGAGCACCCGAGGTTCCCGGTTCAGCGGTACCTTCTTTGGCTTAGCTAAATGTGTATTGGTTTGACCTGTACGAATAGCGAGTATGTCGGAATACACAGGCGGGGGATTTGAAGTAAAGGCACACTGTTAGTTAAAGTTATCTGGTGCCTACCGAGCAGGCTTGTGAAGGTGGGACATAGCTTTCGGGGCTATAGCGCAGTTGGTAGCGCGCTTCCATGGCATGGAAGAGGTCGCGGGTTCGATTCCCGCTAGCTCCACGATGAGGAGTCCGAACGGTGAAAAAGCCGTTTGGGCTTTTTTATTA
>CAMYAU010000040.1 GCA_947253735.1 uncultured Varibaculum sp.
TGCCTGGGTAACGAAGCCCAAGGTTTATCTAGCGAGGAAATCTCCCTTTGTAATCAAACCATCGCCATCCCTATGTGGGGTAAAGCGGAATCTCTTAATGTGGCGACTGCCGCTGCGATCGCCCTGCACGCTATCGCCACTGCCCGCGCTAAGTAGCATACTGGCACTGTTTCTTAATGCTGGTTCGCGCACTTGGCACATAGGCCAAATACGTCTGCCATATGTTCAATATCGCTGAACTGGTAGCGCTGGGATATTTGGCCTATCCACTTTTCTAGCTGGTCATCTTGAATATCGACAGTGTATCCACAGTTACGACACACCAGATGATGATGATGCCGCTGCGCCGCGCAACGCCGATACAGGGTTTCGCCCTCCTCGGAACGTAAACTGTCCAGTTCGCCCACCTCAGTTAGGGTCTGCAGGTTACGATAAACAGTTGCCAGTCCCACGGTTTGTCCGGCTGCTATCAGGGCGGCATGTACTTGCTGGGCAGAACGAAAATCTGTTTCATCAGCCATAATAGCCATAATGGCATCCCGTTGTCGGGTTTTACGATGCATGGTCATTGCTTCTCCTAACTACTTCCCGCCGCTTAATGTTGCCGCAAAAGACAGATTTTCCTAACCGCAGCCTCCAGGGCGTATTGCGGATCCCGGCTAGCTCCCTTAGCATCCTCATCTGCTTGCGCAATAATTTTAATCGCTGCCGCCAGCTGTGAATCTTTCCATCCACGAACTTCCCGCCGAGCTTTTTCTACCTGCCAAGGCGCCATCCCCAGTTGTGCGGGGTTTACTCCCCGCATACTTACTTTCGCCAGGCTACGGAATTTCAGAGCGAGCGCTCCCCCGATAGCTACCGGTTCCACCCCGGAAGAAAACGCTTGCCGCAGCAATACTAGGGCGCGCGAGAGATTGCCCACCGCAGCCGCATCTGCCACGTTAAATCCGGTAGCCCCCACCCGTGAGCCATAGAATTGTTGCACAGCCGGCAAGGTTACTGCCTGCGGATAGTCAGAGACTAACTGGCGGGCAGCACCGATTAATTCCGCTAAATCCCCACCGAGGGCATCTACCAGCAGCTGTGCCCCGGCCGGCTCTATACGTCCGCCAGCCGTGCGTACTTCTTCAACAACTAAGGAAAGTTTGTCGCGAGCATTCTTTACTTTCGCGACTTTAACTTCTACTGCTCCAGCTTTCTTTATCTTATCTACCTGGCGTTTTCCTTTATTGGAGCCATCGTGCAGGGCTATGACCCAGCAATCTGGTTGCGGCGCTGACAGATAGGCGGCCAGATCTGCAGCTAATTCCTCGGTGGCAGATTCAAAATCGGGGATCACTATCATGCGGGCTTCCCCAAATAGGGAGGGCGAGGTTAAAGAGTCCAGAGCACCTGCCTGATATTCGGCGGCGCTAACCTCCGTCACCGCCAGGGAGGGGTCCTGGTTTCGTCCCAGCTGCTTTAAGCGGCCAAGAGCGCGATCTGCCAGCAGCTTCTCGGGGCCGCGAATCAGTACGCCGGAACTGAGGCTGCAATCGCGCCAACTCGTCTGCTTAGGGCTCATACTTTAACATTGCCATCTATATTCGTTTTTGGAAAGTAGCAACGAAAAATGAAGAGCGTCCCGCAAAAAACTGCGCTCAAAGCTAAAATCCCGGGTGTTCCTTGCGGCCAAGGTAAGATCGCGAGGCGGTTCGCGGCTACTCCCCGGGCAACTATCATCACCCAGCTACATCCTATCCCCAAGATTTTAGCTATTAAAGTACCTGGCAATGGCAAGAAGGTCAGGCACGCACCTCCCCAAATAAGCAGGGTTACCACCGGAGCTACCGCCACATTAGCTAGCACGGTTAGGGTATTGATTCCCGGACGGATTAGCAGTTGTCCCGGTAGGCAAGCTAGCTGCGCCACCAAGCTAACTGCGCTGACGCTAACTATCGGGGGTAAACATTTTCGTAACATTTCCTGGGACTTATTGGGTTTTATCCCCGCTTTCCCTGTGCTTATTTCCCGTCCCCAAACTTCTACTACCTGGCATATCTTTTGTTCTACAGGTTTAGCAACCAGCACGATGGCGGCAGTGGAACTCACTGACAGCAAAAATCCGGTGTCGGTCCCGAAACCTGGTTCAAAAATCAGCAAACCAATCACTGCGATTTCCAAAGCCGAAAAGGAGACGGGCTCTCTTCCCCTGGCTAAAGCCAGCATGGCGACCATCCCCATTACCGCCGCGCGCAACAGCGAGGGAGAAGGCCCTAGTAATAGGCAGTAGCCTACTAGCAGACTTCCACAGGTAAGCAGACGCCACCGGCGTTTCAAACCCATACTAAGCAACGTGACCAGGGAGAGAAGCACGGAGATATGCATCCCCGAGACACAGGTTATATGGACAATCCCGGCAGTTTTTAGCGCCTCGGTGTCTTGGGAGGCGTCGGCGCGGATTCCCAGGATTATGGCGGGCAACAGTGCGGCTGCTTCCGGAGATTTTACGGCGGCTAGTTTTTCTTCCAGATGGGTCGCAAGTTTTTGTTTAACAGCCGCCGCCCCGTGTGGACCGGCTCTTACCTTTGGGGTAGAGACAATTCTTCCTGGGATCTCCCAAAGAGTATTCGCACTGATTACCGTAGTTAAATCTTGTTTATAGTCCCCGGTACGGGACGGTTTTTCTAGCTTCAAAGCAGTTTCCAGCACAGTCCCGCGCGGATACTTAGGAAGATGCTGAGCAAACGCTATAACTTTCAGCCTGGTTTTTACTGCCGGAGCGTTAGGCAAACGAGCAGCCAGTAACCGTAGCTGGGTTATTTGTTGACCACTGTCGGGGTTATATTTCCGCGGTGGTGCCTCTACCTGAGCTATCACTTTTACCTGGTCTATTTCTCCCTGCCAGGCACGCGCTAACGGATCAGAGGCGATCATCCGCACCGCTTGGGTTACTGTCACTCCGACCCCACCGAGTGCCCCAAAGCCAAGGGCTAAAGCCAATAGCAAGCCTGGAAGGTGTTTCCAATAACAGGCGAGTAATATCACCGCCGCACTGCCCAAGGCTAAAGCGCTGATAATCGGTACCCACTCCAGGGGTAGGGACGGTAAAATCACAGCTCCCAGCCAAGCGAAGATCGCAGCCGGAGCTAAGCGTAAATCAAGTACCCGCCGTTTCATGTTTTGCCTAGAGCCGGATCATATCCACCAAGGCAGCATATTTTTTCTCCCCGATTCCGGAAACATTCTTTAAGTCCTCAATGCTTTGGAAACGTCCCTGTTCTTTGCGGTAAGCAACTATGCGTTGGGCTAGAGCTGCTCCCACTCCGGGAAGTTGTTCTAACTGCTGGCTCGAAGCCGCGTTAATAGAGATTTTTCCTCCCCCACTGCCCACGCCTCCTGCAGATTTTTCCCCAGTTTCCTCCTCATTTTCTTGTCCCGGCGTCTGGTTAACTTCCGCAATCCCTACTCGTAACTGTTCCCCATCGCTAACTTTGCGCGCCAGATTAAGCCCGGAAAGATCGGTACCCGCGAGTGTTCCCCCGGCAGCTTTAATCGCGTCTTGCACCCGTGCCGAGGCGTCCAGGGTGACCACACCTGGTTTTTTAACTTTACCCACTACATCTACCATCACGCTTCCCGGAGCGTCCGGAGGAGAGGTGGCGGGAGTCGCTGGTTTTGAGCTGAAACTAGTAGGTGCCAGTGAGGTGCTCCCTTTGGGGGTTTTACCTTGAGCCCATCCGGCCATAATCGCCACGATAACTACCGCTATTACCGCGACTGCCACTATTCGGGGAGAAGGGGCCAGTCGTGCCCAGGTATTGCTACTTTCAGCGCGTAAGCGCCCCTCTGCCTGCGCTAAAAGCTCTTGTCCACGTGTCTCATGTTGAGCCGCCTGGCGAAACTGCGCTCGCGTGTAGCTGGATTTTTTTGCATTCATAGGGCGAAAATAGCCTGTTACCATAGCTGGCGCTAGCTTCTTATTCCCGAAAACGGGATAAGGGGGCGTTATCTCCCCCAGGGGACAAACTGGGTTAGGATGCTGGACATAAAATCTGCTACTGAAACGAACAGGGACTTTTCCTCGCGGTATTTCCTAAAATATTTCCTAAAATCTCTCAGCCAGCTCCTCGCTTAGCCGTTTCGCTCTCTGTTTATTTTCGCAAGGCACGTAGCCGAGCCAGCGCCGTCTGTAAATCGTCGCTTAAGGGAGCGTCGAAACTCATGTGCTGTCCAGTTTTTGGATGGGTGAAACTCAAGTTCAAAGCGTGTAACCATTGCCGCTTTAACCCCAGTTCCTGCGCTAACTGCGGATTTGCCCCATAGGTGGGGTCACCGATTACGCAATGCCCGATAGCCTGCATATGTACCCGAATCTGATGTGTCCTGCCGGTTTCTAGCTGCACTTGCAGAAGCGAAGCCCCTGGAAAAACCGCTAAAGTACGGTAATGGGTTATCGCTGGCCTTGCGCCCTTAACTACAGCCATTTTGAAATCGCGAGCGGGATGCCGCCCAATCGGGGCATCGATAGTTCCCTCTTCTGGCTGCGGGTATCCCTGTACCAAAGTTTGATAAATCTTTTCCACCCGGCGGAGGCGAAAATCCTCCTGGAGCTGTCGGTATGCTAACTCCGATTTCGCTACTACCATGGCGCCGGAGGTTCCCACGTCTAGACGGTGAACGATTCCGATTCGCTCTCTTGGCCCCGAAGTTGCGATCTGGTGACCTGCAGCCAGCAAGGCACCAATAACGGTGGGACCGTTCCACCCGGCAGCGGTATGCGCCGCCATCCCCACCGGTTTATTGACCACCACGATATCGCGGTCTTCATAGAGGATCGGCAGCTGCGCGGGGGTTTCTAAGCTCTTGGGGGAGGTATCGGGCAGCAGCACTTCCACCTGGTCACCGCGGCCTACTTCGGCTGACTTACGCGGGATTTTCCCGTTAACTTGCACATCGTGTTGCTTAATTAATTTGGCCACTTGCGAGCGAGAAAGATCTAGCTGTGCCGCTAAAACTTGGTCAAGACGCAGTCCCTGCACACTGTCGGGTAACTGCACTCGGACCCGTTCACGCATCCTTGCCCCGCACTCGCTCTGCTTTGTAGGAGTGATCGCTGTTTACCGAGGGAACACCTAAAACCACTAGCACAACGACGGTAATTACCCCGACCACGATCGCAATATCGGCGATATTGCCGACAAACATGCCGCGGTAGTTCAAGAAATCAATGACGTGTCCTCGAAAAATTCTGGGAGGGCGAATCAGACGGTCGACAAGATTGCCCAGCGCCCCACCCGCCAGCAATCCTAAGGAAAGTTGCCAAAGCAGATTAGTCATGCCTCGTCCAGTCCAGATAATAATGCCCAGTACCGCCAAGGCTATCAGGGAAAACACCCAGGTGAAGCTTTCGGCTAAGGAAAATGCCGCACCGGGATTGCGCACTAGTTGCAGACCAATAAAATTACCGATTAATGGTTTGGCTGGGGCCCCCAATTCCAGGGAGCTTAATGCCCATGCCTTGGTGGCTTGGTCAATAATCAGCACCGGTAACGCTACAAGCGCGAATATCACCATTAGGGGTGTTAGATTTTTGTTTTCTCGCTGATTCATTTTCTTTCCAAATTATCTTGAGTCTAAGATTCAATTTAATAAAAAAGCAGCGGCGTCACCACTTACGTGGTGGCGCCGCTTTACCCTCCCTGGCTCTTAGGAGGGACTACGCTTTATTTACTGTTTATGCTTCTTGTGCGTCGAGCTGACCGATTAGGGCCTGCAGGTGCTCACGAACCTTCTGGCGGTAGTCGTTCTCGAAGGCCTTCAGATCGTCAACCCGGGATTCTAGATCCACCCGCTCGGATTCTAGCTGCTCGAGCACGCGACGCCGCTCATCATTGGCTTCCCGTACAATCTGGTCACCTTTGAGGCGGGAATCTTCCAGGATCTGGTCCGCTTCCTTTTGCCCGTTGCGTACATATTCGTCATGTACCCGCTGTGCCAGTGCCAACATGGAGGTGGCATCCTCGGGCTGGTCCGAGCTGCTCTGCGGCGCTGCCTGGGCGTTCTGTTCCACCTGAGCCAGTTGTTCGCGCAATTGCTCGACTTCTGCCATGGCCTGCTGGGTCTCTGCCTGAGACTGCGCCAGCGCTGCCTGGGCTTCTTGCTGAGTTTGTGCCAAGTGTGCCTGTAGGGCCTGAATCTGTTCCCCGGCTTGCGGATCACCCTCGGCGGCAGCAGCCTGGAACTGCTGGATCTGAGCTTGCATTTCAGCTATCTGTGCATTAGCTGTCTCGAGTTGAGCCTTGAGAGCAGCTGTTTCCTCGCCGCTATCGCTGGGAGCAACCACCCCGCCGGCAGCTGCCTGCTGACGAACTTCATCTAGCTCGGTTTTCAAGGATGCGTTTTGGTCTTGCAGAGTCGCAATGGTTTCCACGACCTCATCTAAGAATTCATCGACTTCTTCTTGGTCGTATCCTTCACGGAACTTCGTCGCTTGGAATTGCTTCCAGTGGACATCTTCAGCAGTAAGCAGAGCCATACCTGTCACCTCAGTTATCTGTCGTGTTTTTCTCGAGGTAAGCGCTTTACCTACCTTCGAGAACTTCTGCGCTATAGGTTGCAGTTGGAAACAAGCATACCGGAGTTCTGCTCAAATTCCACATCTTCAACAATAGTAACATCTATGATTTTCAGCAACACTTTAGCCGTTTTTCTGCGGTTTTATCTTTGCAAAAGAATCAGCAGCGCATTCAAGAGATGAGTCCAAACATTTATTAATAGCGTGACCAGTAAAAACAACACAACAAAACTTAAGTCTAGGGCTATAGTCCCAAGACGCAGTGGTTTAATGAATCTTCCCAGAAATCTTAAAGGCGGATCAGTTAAGCCGAAAACCAAATTACAAAGAAAGAGTGTAACCGAGTTTTTAGGACGCCAGCTAGGATTCAGAGCCAGCACCCAGGACAATACTGCCCGGATTATCAATGCCAGGATATAGAGCTGGAGCAGCCATCTCCCAATCTGACCTACCCAATAAACTAGAGCAAGCATTTACTAGCTTTGGTTGAAAAAGTCTCGCTTGGAGCCCAAAGCGGAGTCGCCCTCGTCAACCTGCACAGATTTGGGCGAGAGTAAAAACACCCGGTTAGTAACTTTCTCGATTCCCCCATCGAGGGCGAAGCTGAGGCCAGCAGCGAAATCAATCATGCGCCGCGCTTCCAGGTCATTCATTGCCCCCAGATTCATAATAACCGGGGTACCTTCCTTAAACGCTTCCCCAATATTTTGTGCTTCGTTGTAGGTGGTAGGCCGGATAGTAACAATCCGTTTTAACTCCGAGGCCGGTTCCGGCTGGGAACTAACGGCATGCGGGAAACGCAGCGCCGGCTCTACGATTCGAGGGCGAGGTGCCGGAACTTCAGCATCCGGGACTTCGCTTTGTAGCTCGTCGCTGTATTCCTCGTTCTCTTGTGGCTCAGACAGACCTAAATAATCCATCGTCTTCCTCAAAGCGCCCATCAGGTTCTCCTTCGTTTATTACTGGTCTACAAAAACGTTAATCGGGAGCGGGTTTATTCGGAAGCATCACCGCGGCGTGTTCCCAAAACTACCCACCTAAATCCGCAGTTCAGCCGGCTGGTACCTCCCGCTTGCCAACTACGATCCCCGCGAAGCGCCCGGTAATGCCATCGCGGCGATAGGAATAGAGATTCCGGTCTTCAAAAGTGCAGCGTTTGGAAGCAAAAGTAATCCGGGCTCCCGCCGATCTAAGCTGAGAAATTACCCCTGCCTGCAAATCCAGTCCCGGACTTCCCTGCCGGGTACGTGACCAGGCTGCCGGCACATGCCCAGTTACATGCGTGCGCATCGCCTCGGGCACCTCGTAGCAGGCTCCACAAATCGCCGGTCCGATCGCGGCATGGATCCCGCCACTTTGTGCCCCCAACTTACGCATGGCAATCACAGCTTCCCGCACAATTCCAGTTACCATGCCAGCCCTGCCTGCATGAACCGCTGCTACTAGCAGGCCATCATCGGAAGCCAGCAATAGCGGCACACAATCAGCTACCATCACCCCGGCTGCCGGGGTAGTCAGGCCCAATTCGGTGAACTCCCGGGTATCGATAATAATCCCGTCAGCTTCGGCAGGAGCATTGGTGTAACCGGGATGAACTTGTACTACCCGGTTGGAGTGGGTTTGATGCATCCACACCACTTTCCTCCCGATCGCCTCATCAACGATTTTACGGTTGTGCGCTACTGTATCTGGGTTATCTCCTACGTGATCACCCAGGTTGAGAGTAGCGTATGGTCCCTGCGATTTTCCTCCGATCCGGTTGGTGAAAACCGCCTGCGCACCGCCAATCCGAAACATCTGGGCCTACCGCATGAAGTCGGGTAAGTCTAGCCCCGAGTCCTGGTCATCGTCCTCGAATACTCGTGGCACAGTTAAGGTGGTGTCGTCCCCTTGTCTTTTGTCTACCCCGAAATTGTCGCGGTAGCTGCGGGGAGTTTCGCCGTCTTGTCGATTAAAGGCGTCCCGCGAGGGTGGGGTTACCGGGAGGCGGTGTGCGCCCGGCGCACTGGCACGAGGCAGGTCACCAACGCTGCGTTCTTCCTCTTTTAGAACTGCCCGGCGAGGAAA
This sequence comes from uncultured Varibaculum sp., assembly GCA_947253735.1. Classification (GTDB taxonomy): domain Bacteria; phylum Actinomycetota; class Actinomycetes; order Actinomycetales; family Actinomycetaceae; genus Varibaculum. The sequence continues at coordinate 8,624 of CAMYAU010000040.1, forward strand.
AGCGGGGATAGCGGAAGTAACCGTAGCGTCCTCGGAGGCTTTTTCTTTCGCCGGCGCCGCCGCAGTTTCCGTCTGGGGCGCAGTAACTTTCTTTTCTACTTTTGCTTTTTTGGTGCCGTTTTTGTGGGGGTCGTCAAAGCCGGCTGCAATGATGGTTACCCGGATCTCGTCTCCTAGGGCCTCATCAACATTGGCACCGAAAATAATATTGGCTTCGGGGTGAACCATTTCGCGTACCATATCTGCCGCGCGGTGTACCTCCAATAGCCCCATATCTGAACCGCCTTGGAAGAACATCAATACCCCGAGCGCCCCATCAATATTCGCTTCTAGCAGCGGAGACATGAAGGCAGCTTCGGCGGCGCGAATCGCACGGTCTTCCCCGGTGGCAGAGCCGATCCCCATCAGGGCGGTCCCGGCTCCTTTCATCACGCTTTTTACATCTGCGAAGTCTACGTTCACCAGGGCGGAGGTGGTGATCAGGTCGGTGATGCCCTGAACACCGGAATGCAAAACTTCGTCTGCTGCCGAGAAGGCCTCCACCATGGTGATGTTTTGGTCGGAGATATCCAAGAGGCGGTCATTGGGAATCACAATGATAGTGTCGACTTCTTTACGTAGCGCCTCTACCCCGGCTTCAGCCTGAGTCTGACGACGCTTGCCCTCAAAGGAGAAGGGCCGGGTAACTACCCCGATAGTCAGGGCGCCCATTTCCCTCGCTACCCGCGCAACTATAGGAGCGCCACCGGTACCGGTACCGCCGCCCTCGCCTGCGGTAACAAATACCATATCGGCACCTTCGAGGGTGTCTTTGATTTCTTCTTCGTTATCGGAGGCGGCGCGTTCGCCGACCTTGGGATCAGCCCCGGCTCCGAGGCCGCGGGTTTCTTCCCGTCCGATATCCAGCTTCACATCCGCATCTGACATCATTAATGCCTGCGCATCAGTGTTGATCGCAATGAATTCCACGCCTTTTAGGCCGAATTCAATCATGCGGTTAACGGCATTTGCGCCGCCCCCGCCGATGCCAACGACTTTAATATCTGCCAGGTTCGTATCTGGTACTGTCACGGTCGCCCTCCGATCTAACCCTAAAGCTTTAGTTTAGGGTTAGTATTATTAGCCCTCTTGGTCAAACGAAAATCCTATGTAACGTGACATTTTCAGCAAGCACTCGGCGCGCGTGTTGCCAATTTTGTTCGAAATCTATTTTGTTTCTCGTCCCGTCCTATCATTGGAGACAAGAACTGCAACCCAGGAGGAGTCATGCCCACTATTTTTACTCGCATTATTTCCGGCGAAATTCCCGGCGAGTTCTGCTGGAAAGACGACATTTGCGTCGCCTTCGCTGACATCAACCCGATAAGGCCCGGACACGTGCTGCTAGTCCCCCGTCAGGAAGTTGAAAACTACTGGGATGCCCCCACCGAGCAGCTACAACACCTAATGAAAGTAGCGCAGATTATTGGGCGCGCCCAACGGCAGGCTTTCGGTTCCCAGCGTTCCTGCCTGAGCATCGCGGGATTCGATGTACCCCACCTACACCTGCACCTGATTCCGGCAGACTCGATGGAAGACATCAAGTTTGCGCATGCCCATCCAGCCACCCCGGAGGAGATCGCCACTTCCATGCAGGCGCTGCGCCAAGCAATTGCCAGCCAGGGATATGCGCGCGAAGCCGGAGTTAATGACTAAGAGGCAGGATTTTCAGCAAGCGATCGACGTAGATAATCGAGTTCGCTCTGGTCATACCAGGACAACGGCTCAGCTGCTAGTTGCTGCCAAAGCTCCCATCCGGGAGTTTCCTGATCTTCCCCTCCGCTAAAGTTTCCCCGACACCAAGCAGCGGCCATCTTTGGAATAACTGCTTGCCTTACCTGCTGACATAGCGCCAGCTCTTCAGAGCCATCAACATGCAAGCTGACCAGACGTTGCCAGTCAAAGCCCTTTTTTACTGCAAAAATACCGGGGTTACTACTGGCGTTTATTTCACCGGAATCCACATCCAGTGCCGCCACAATCCTCCCCGGATACGAATCCCCCACAGTTTCTAGACAGGACATCGCCGCCATAGTCATCGCTATATCTTCTGCCTGTTCCTCATCCAAGGGATCTATCCCCCAAAGCCGACAAAACTCTTGGTTTCCCGTCCAGGCGAACTGGGAATAAAGCTGCTGATTATTTAGTTCGCTGGCCGCTAGGGGAAGATAAATTCGCACCAGCCAATTGTAGCCCCTAGCTTCTACTTCGCCGCCACTTTCAGCTCGTAGCCTCCTAGAAATTACTTTACTAGGCTTACCCTAACCTAAATCACCTCATCCATAACTTACTTTTCTCTAATCATTTTTTAATTAAGATCTATCAACAATTGAATTTTAAAAATTTTAAAATTCTAGGATAATCGCGTAGACCTGTTTAGATAGCCCCAAGAGACAAATTGGCGAAGTAGCCCCTCGTTCCCGCAGTTCTAATGTTTCTGGGCTCCCATCTAATAATTGAAGGAACTCAGCCGATGAATCTAGCAACCCAAAAACCTTCCCTCTGGGAGGTAAAAGAAGTAAATATTCAACGGAAAAGAGAACGCTTCTCGAAGCATTTTCATTCCGGTAAACCCTTGGTGACCATCGGCCTGCAAGAAAGGGATTCCTGCGAACCGTGCGCAATCATTTGTCCGGAACTTCCACAAATCCCACTTAACCCCACCTATGGCCCTCTCGAAATACAAGCACTGATTCCCCGCCCTCAAAAAGCAAAGAACACAAAATCTATTCGGACACCAGCAGCCTCACTAGCGGCATTACCGCAAGTAAAACCCTGGGTGGCAACCGCCATAAAAACCATATTTGAGGTTTTTTCGGGTCGCCGCTCCGCCCAAACAGTCATTAACTGGTTTACTCCTGACCTACGGGGATCCTTCCTGGCGTTAGCTCGCGCCGAACGTCACCGTCCGCAGCCAGCAGAAATTAAGGTACGCCGGATATTCTGCCACAAAGCTGGGACCGGCAAATATGGTTTCGAGGGGATTGAGGTAGCGGTTTCCATTAGCGACGGCTCTCGGGTAAGAGCCGTCGCTATGCGGATCAAGCCTGCCAGCAAAACTTGGAAGATCGCTGCCTTGGAAATCGGTTAACAGCTGCAGCCGACATCCACCCGGCAGACCAGGCGCACCCCTAGTGGCTAGTTGACCTAACCGACTTTTGACAGCAAAAACTCAACGCTAGCTATCAATCACCTAACTAACCGCAGGATAAAATCTTAGCGACGTTTTTGGCGCTTCTTTTGCGCGCGGCGCTGAGCACGGTTACCGCCTTGCGCGGCGGTTTGCCGCGCAGCCTCGGCACCAAAAGCTGAGCCTTGCCCAGAAGCTCCCGCGCCAGCCGGCACCGTTTCCGAGGATTCTTTATGTCCGGTATCCCCCATCACGGAGCCTTCTGCCAGTGCCTTCTTCTTAGCCTGTTCCGCTTGCTGTTTTTCTGCCTCTAGCTGTTGTTCATAGACCTGCTGGAACTGGTGGGAGAAACTGAAAATACCGGTAATGGTATCTTCACGTACTTGCC
>CAMYAU010000041.1 GCA_947253735.1 uncultured Varibaculum sp.
GGTTATTCCCACCGGGGTTGGTGCCACCCGGGTTGTCCCCACCGGGGTTGGTGCCACCCGGGTTATTCCCACCGGGCTGGTCACCAGGATTGTCACCACCGCTACAGGTCGGGCACACGCGCACTAGCACTTGAGCTTTTACATCGTCATAAGAACCATCCTTGTAGGTGACCCGCACGGGAACTGTAATTAGATCGCCGTCTGCGGCATCTTTCGGAACCGTGAACGCTATGGAACCATTTGGGTTAACGACGGCGCCGCTCGGATTGTCAGCTCCGGGGGTCAGCCCGAAGGTTGTACCTTGCGGCGTGGGGTCGGTTTCCACCTCCGGGGTGTTGTTCAAATCGAACCCAGGAACGGGAACGGTTACTTCCTTGCCCGGTTTGCCGTTTTGCGGAACGTAATTAGGTTGCAGGCTTTGAGCATCGTTCGGAATAACGGAAACGTTTGTTCGTCCCTTACCTGTTGAACCATCCGGATAGTTGATCAGCAGATCAACAGATCCTAGCGAACCGGGCGTGGCGTCAGCCGGCGGGGTTACCTGCAACTTGTTACCGTCCATTTTGCAAGTCCACCCAGTGGTGCATCCTTCAATCTTTACCGTAGAGTCCGTGGGAATGGGATCTCCAGTATTCGGGATGTCCAGCGGTGTACCTGGTTTGGTTGAACCATCGTTCCATTTGGGTGTGGTTGTTCCGGCTTGGGTGTTGCCAACGTGGATGAGTGCTAGTACGGTTTCCTGACCTCCGTTGTTGGGGTAGGTGATTTGTACTGGTACACGTACCGTAGTGTTTGCCTCTGCCAGAGTTGGCGTGTAGGTGATGATGCCGGTGCTCGGATCAATCTGTGCTCTGTCGGGTGCACCTACTGCTATTGCAAAGGTGGTTCCCAGTGGAGCGCGGTTGGTTTCGGCATCCGGTGTGCGGGGGTTGTCAAACAGTGGCGCTGGAGTGGAGGCTGGTACCCCTACCTTTGCGTTCGTGTCTGCATAGGAGCCATTGTTTATTTGGATGAGTGCACATCCGGAGAGGTTAACGGTAAGGCCTGCCGGGGTGTCCGGGCAGAAATCCTCACCGGGTACCGGATTGTCCGGATTAGCAGGATCTGGATAACCATCACCATCAGAATCAGGACGCACGGTAGCTGTGCTTTGCGCACTCGCCGGGCCAGTGTTAGGTGTACCCTCAGTTTCGGTGGTGTACTGGACTTTCACCACATAGTTCTGGCCGGTGGCCTCCTGAGTGGGGGTGCCCTCAATCATGCACTTGCCGCCGCTGAAGCTAGCCTGCAAACCTGCGGGCAACCCGGTTGCTGTACAGCCTGTGATTTTGGCCTTACCTGGATTAGTTACTGTAACCTCGGCGGAGGTTATTGCTTGGTTGATAGTTCCGGTAATTTCCGGAGCGGTAACCGTGGGGGCTACCGCACACCCCTTGCCGTCAACCTGCGCATCAGCTGCAGTGCCGGGGCACTTGTCGATTAGATTCGGAACTCCATCACCATCAGCATCCGCAGCCGGGGTAACCGCAACCTTTGCATTAACCTGCTTGGTTCCGCCTCCGTTCGGATAGGTGACGTTCACATTCACGGTGTAGCTATCAACCTTAGTATCAAGAGTTGGTTTGTAGCTGAGCTCGCCGGTCGTATTGTTGATGGTCACCCAGTCAGGGGTTCCAGACTCTAACGTATAGGTGGTTCCAGCCGGCTTCGTATTGGAACCGTACTTTGCTGTGGCCTGAACCTTACCACCTTGCGCCACCGTGGAATCCTCATACGAGGGAGCGAAACCACATGCCGAACCACTAATATCCAGCGTCCATTCCGTAGTGGCCTGAGGCTTAAGCTGGTAGGAATTCTTAAGCTCGTCCTTCAGCTTGGCAACAACTTTAACCTTGTTGGCATCAGCTTCAGCAACAACGGCACCCTGGTCGTCTACAAAACTCCGCGTGTAATTAAACACCTCGGATTTCGGTATATTTACCGAACCCTTTACCGCACAGGTAGCAGCAGGTGAAACTGTAGGCGCTACAGGAGCCGCTGCGGGCTTGCTTATAACACAGGCTTTTCCTGCAATATCGAGTTCCCACCTAAGAACCGCGCCATCAGCAGGCCGGTAGTTATCCAGGTCTTTAAGCTGTGCGGTAACAACAGCTTTAGTGCCTTTGCCCTTGGTAACCACCTGGTCGTTCTTGTTGCGGTATTCCACTTTGTAATCGAAGAATCTGGCACTGATATCCGGATCCTGTGGAATTGTTACAGATTTAGGCTCACCACACTTGTCATTCGCAGCAACCTGCGGTGCGGTGGGCTTTACTTTTTCACGCACGTCGTATTTGTGTTCAAACGTGAATCCGGTAGCAGCCGTTCCCTTGCCGGGGCTTTCTGCCTCATGTTCCAGCTTCAGATTCTGCCCTTCCGGCTGGAAAGGCTTTGCCAAAACCTTAATAGTTCCCTTTTTGATAACATTTCCCTGGGCATCCTTTGGGTAGGAGATGGGGGTACGCGGTGGGATCTCCTTGCCTTCAAACTGCCAGGTTATTCCCTCAACTTCAGGAACGGTGAAAGTTAGTTTCGTGTCATCGTATGTGGGAGCGGGAACCGGTACTTTCTTAGAACCGTAGAAAGTGAAGTTCCATTCGCGTGATCCGCAGATACTGCCATCTATCGTGTAGTCATCTTTTTGCAGCTGTTTAGTCGGATTGAAATCATAGGTTTTCATCGTCTTCACGTTGCAGGTAAGGGGGAAGGCCTTGATCGTCACCTTTGATTCTCCGTTCACGTACGGAGCCAAGGAACCTGCCGTGTAAGACTTCGGATCCTTCTGAACCAGCTCTCCATCCTGGGTAACCAAGTAGTACTTCAAATGCCAGTCGTTGGAGGGGATTTGCAAAGTATCGGAATCCACCCCGAGATTGTCTTTTGCTACTGGTTTGGGCGGCTCCACGTTTCCATAGAATTCTGGCATGAAGTGAGGTTGTATTTGGGTTAATGGGGATACAAACCGGACATTCGTGGCTGAACTGTCACGCACTGTGCGCGAGTAGGAGTACCCTTTTCCTGGCTTGGAACCGTAGTAGTCGATGCGAGCCACGCCGTCTCTATACTTGACTAGCTCGTTTACAAAGTTATTTTCCTTGGTTACCTTTACCTCGGCATAAGTAACGCCCTCGTGAGTAATATCGTTACAAGTAGTGCCTTCTGCCGCAACTTCAGCGCACGTCCCCTTCGACCACACCACGTATTCGTTCTTGCCGTCATCGAAACGTACCGATTGCCCGCGGGTGGGCATTTCAAGCGTTATCCTGTCGCCAGGACTATCAAAAACCGAAGTACCTGCCTTCTTTGCGGAATCGTCTTCACCTTCGCCGTGGCTGATCGTGTGGAAGTAGCCAACTTCGTTCCGATCTAGTAACTGCCCGCCGGGAACGGTGAAAGTTTTATAGGCAAGATTTTCCGGAATCTGGCAACGACCATCCCTGCGCACCAGCTCCATCTTCATTGTGGCAGGCCAACCCACTTTTGTTTTATCAATGGCCTCTTCGGGGGTGTTGAAGTACATGCTGTCCATTGGCACGCGCTTCCATTCGCCCGTTGTAGGAACCAGGTAGTTTACATAGACGTCAAAGTGCAGTGGCCCCGAATCGACTCCGAATTCACGCCGCAAAGAGTACTGCCAGTACAAGCGAGCCTTATCAGAAAATGCCTTAATCGTAGAAACACCGGCATTATCGTAATCACTGCCCTTAACATTCCACCTAGGTGACCTGTTCTCGTTACATATCGGTTTGTTGCTTGGTTGCTGCATTCCAAGGGACGGGGTAGCCGGTGCGGCCTGAGCAGTGGTTTCCGTTAGTGGAAATCCAACAAGCGTTACGAATAGTAATGAAAGAACACCTAGAAGCGCGCCAGGCACCTTTTTCCGCTGATAATTCAAAATGTATCCTTTCGGCTTGAAGAATCTGCAACAAACAGTTGTGGAGGTGGGAACTTACTCTTCCGTTTCAACTGTACGGTGTAAGCTTGCAGTTAACAAGTGTGAGTCTGATGTATGAAAAGAAAAACTAATACGCTTCGTATAGTGCGTTTCTTCTATTAGTGTTCCTTGCTATGAGCGCAAAGAAGCGCCCATTGATGAGAATATTTTTTCTAGTTTTGTTTACCTTCGCCCTGGCGGTGAGCGGAACTCTGGTTACCCCTATTTCCGTGCACGCTACGGATTCTTTGGTAGCCATCCACGATAGTGACAACGCCAAGATGGAGCTGTATCTCGTATTCAGATGATCCCACGAAGGCCGGGCAAACCGTGGAATACCGAGTGAAGCTAACTAATAAAACCAATAATGCGGTTTCCTTTGAGTCCGTCAACTACAACCTGAATAACGCTGCGGGTTGCAAGTGGCGCAACGCCAAGCCAAATGTGGTTCAGGAATGCTACATCGGGGTCTCGAAGAAGAACGCCGAGGGATATCTGGATCCCACCTCCTCATCTCCGTCAAGGAGACCAATCTTCGTATCGGGGTGCTTCATAAGATCCTCAGAACGATTTGACTCGTCATAGTCAAACAAGAGGATCGAATATAATCAGCAAACGAGGTGTATCCGTGAACTTCTGGAGCAGAGCTAGCGGGAATGAGGTGTTAGCGCCAGATAGTAGATAGCCACGTCTTCGCAAACGACGTACCCACCCTCACGACTTTTGCGCCCAAACCGCGCCCGCTACACCCGCATAGAGCCGTGTATCAAAATGAACGTCTAAGTAACGAGGAGGAGTCCGAACGGTGAAAAAGCCGTTCGGGCTTTTTTATGAGTGAGGACGACGAAATCGTGCGCAATCCCGTCAGGCATTGCTGACGCAAAATAGGGGTCTCAGGTTTATCCTGAGACCCCGGTATTTTATAAGCTTGGGGATTCAAGGGTTAATAGGGGTAATATCCCTAACATAAGAACAGATCGTCAGAAAACTGAAGAGCCGTATAACTGACTGAAGATTATGACCTGCGAAAATGTAATCGACTAGGGTAAAAACCTCACAGTAGTATTGAGTGCTTGCGGTCAGAACTATAAACTAAATCCGCCCTGGTCATAGTTAGCCGAGTAAAGGTATAAGAATGCGGAATCAACTTTGCTGTTGTGCAAACCAATCTAAGCTATAAAGCAAAATTTGGTTGTGAGGACGATAGGGATGACCAAGAACAACAAGAATGTTTTCACCGATCCGGAAACTGTGCAAAAGATTGCGCAGATAGAAAACTCTCCGCAAATGCAAAATAGACTGCAGTCTGTAAAAGCGGAGATGAAAACTAAAACCTTCAATCCGCTAAGTGTCAGATTTATTGTGATGGCAATTCTGGTATTGGCGCTTTTGCGTACCACCTTTTATCCACTTCTTTTTGTGGCTATTGCCTGGTGGGTGTTTACGAATCCCAATGATAAGAACCAGATCAATCTCGAAGAATTGTATGTTAACAATTTCTTGTCGCCGCTATTACAAACCATATTTCCCGGTACGCTATTAAACTATTCAGAGGGGCTTGAAAGAGGCTTTTACGACTGCTTACTGCCCAAATCCCACCGGTGCGGGTCTTACTGTCATATAACCTTTGCCGATGAATATAAAACAGAATTTACTAATATGCGCTCTTGGCACTACGAGAGGCACAATACCAAGAAAAGTATTGAGGTAACCGATTTCTGGGGGCAAGTATTCTTAGTCAGATTACAGACCCAAGTAGAGGGGCATATAAGGATAGTTCCAGTAACCGGGACAGGGTGGGGAAACGCAAAAGCTCACGGACGTTATGGGGACAAAGCAAAAGAGGAAGTAGAGATTCAAACAGAATCTCTGGAATTTAATAACGCCTATTCGATATTTTCTACAGACGAATTTCATTCGCGACTAATTTTAGACCCAAAGGTTATAGTGATTTTAAATAATTGGGCGCAAAAGATGAAGGTTTCCCTGTATATATCGGGGGAATATATTGTTGTAGGTTTCGATTCTAGAATGCAGTTATTCTCGACGCCGACCAGTAAGAAAGCAATAGAAAATCTTTCGCTTGCAAGCGAGTACGAAAAAGTCCGACAACAGTTGGCAGACTTTTATGATTTAGTCGATATATTTCTAGAGAAAGTGTAGAGGAGTCGTTTTGGATAATCATATTTATGTTTGGGATAATTATGTTTACCTCTTACCTATTGTGCTAGTAATCCTAATTTTGTTGGTTTACTTTGTTAAGACTTCAAATAGGCTAAACCGGTACCGGGTGATTATTACCGAGTCAAAGAAGAATGTTGATATTGCCCTGACCAAACGTTATGACACTATTTCTGAAATGTTAAAAGTAGCTAAAAGCTTCGCTAGGCATGAAAAGATTACCTTCTCTGATTTGGTGCAGCTTAGAGCAGGCGTAAGTATCAATGAATTTAATAAAGTAATTGCCAATCAAGAGCAAGCATTAGGGCGGATTTATGCGCTGGCGGAAGCCTATCCGCAGTTACGCTCTTCGGAAGAGTTCGTGAATTTGCAAAATCAAATTGATGATGAAAACGAGCAGCTGGCTGCAGCGAAAAGGATCGTTAACAATAATATCAGTGTCTTCAACCAGGATGTCGTAACTTTTCCCGTATCAATAATTGCTTCAATGAAAGGTCTGCAACAGATCGACTTTCTTGCTGAAGAGCACGTCGATACCAAGGGCGATATTGATCATTTTGATTATGAAGTTTGAGATTAAAACGCTCGGAGTCAATAGAGCTGTTCCTGGCAGATGGGTGACAGCTACTGACACGAATAAAAAGTAGGAGCAGCGGCAGAAAAAACAATATTTTTCTTCCTCTTTATAGTTCTTTCTTCACAATGCAAAACTAAAGACTGTTTTGTGGGCTAGGGTTAAGAGGTGCAAATCGAGTACCAAAACCACCTGGAATCGGGGCAGGGAGAAATCCTGGTTCGCGAACTTTTAGAAAAATCATTTGGCCCCGAAGAACTGGGGGAGCCGGAAGATTTAATTGCTCAGCTGCAGAGTGGGCAGTTCCTTACTTTTTCTGCTTGGGAGGGCGTACTTCCGCTAGGAGCAGCAATAGTGTGGCCGGCAACTAGTGAAGTTACTTTGTTGAGCTGGCTGGCTGTCAGTGCTCGCACTCGTGGACACGGGGTGGGTTCCCAGCTTTTCCGGCAAGCGATTTCCTATTTGGAAACCAACACCCGACCCCTCCTGATTCTGGGGGAAATTGAGGATCCGCAGCTGCATACAGCTTCTGCAGAGCATGGGGATCCGCAGCGTCGTTGGGCCTTCTATCAGCGTCTGGGAGCCAAACATCTGGATTTTCCCTTCGTGATGCCGCGCCTAGCTCCAAACGTCCCGGTGGGGGAGGATATGTGGCTTCTCAGTTTCGGAGGACGAGCTCACGCCGGGATCGAGGCTAGTACCGGTAACCTTGCGGGGCAGGGTTTGGCTCGTCCTCTAAAGGAATTCTTGAAAATCTATCTAGAAGATAGTGGGGAAAATCGGAACGCAGACGGAAAATACCGCGCCGAGATCGAAGAAATGCTGTCTGCCGCCGCCAATCTGGATTAATTATCTGCAGAATTCCCAGTATTTGCGCATAAAGTAAATATTAGCGACGCTAGTTGTGGATGATTATTCATAGTTACTGTTACTGCGATCCGAATATTTAAGTGAATACTTAGAAAAATAGGTTTTCTGAAGTACGCGGGGCGGACTAGGCTGGTTAGCAAGTGGGTTCGCTTTTGAGATTGGGGTGAGGCATGGAGGAACCGTCCTTGCAGGTGTGTTCGCCGATTCCTGGACACATGGTGGATTTGCGGGAGGTGCCCGATTTGGTGTTCTCCGGCATGATCGTGGGTGCGGGAGTTGCGGTACGCCCGCTTCCTGGGGCTAAAAAGCTGACGGCGGTGGCTCCTATTTCCGGCAGACTAATTAAACTGTTTCCGCATGCATTTATGATCGCTAACGGGGAACAGACCGTGCTGGTGCACCTCGGTATTGACACCGTAAAAATGCGGGGAGATGGTTTCACCTGCCATGCTTTTGAAAATGAAAAGCTACAGGCTGGCGATCCCGTAACTACCTTCTCTGTAAAGCGAATCGAAAAAGCCAACCATTCTTCGTTATGCCCGGTGGTGGTACTGGATTCCACCCCCTCTGACCTGGAAAATTTGCGCCCGGAAGGTGACCAGGTTGAATGCGGGGATCTACTTTTTGAAATCAGTGCCGCTCCTGCTGGCGATCCCAGCGATTGGTGACGCCTGCATATTAGGCGGCGTTGCGATTACCGCTAGGTCTAGGAAGCAGCGGACGTATTAACCCGTAAACGTTTCAGTCCCGTCTAGGTGCCGATAAAAAGGGGTAGCTAAGCGGGGCTACGGGTGGCTTTACATAGAGAAAGTGGGGGCGGATTCCATTGGAATCCGCCCCCACTCTTGTTCCCCATCTCAAGCAAATAAGGAGATATCAAACGCTCTTAGCATGATCCTTATTGCTGAATACAATGTTAGGACATTTGTCTGAAAAATAAAATAAACAAACCTGAGAATTGGGTGTGAATTTTACAAAAACCCTGGTAAGAAGATTTTTTCGAGCTTGATCACAATTTTATTAAAAATATTTGGGACCTAATAGATCCGGGAAAGAAGAAAAATCTTAGCTATTGCCGATCGGATTACTGCCCGGCAGGCGGAACTAAGCGACTAACCCAGTTAATTACTTGGTCACGCAGAAAATCGACCTGTTCCGCATTCGGGTAAGTGCCATCAGGTTTTCGGTATTGAGCTGGTAATTCTCCATAAAGGCTGAGTTTTTCCAAGAACAACAACTCGCAATTGGCGGGTAGTAATGCCTGCGGATCATCAAGCAATGGTCGGAACCACTGTGAGGCCAGGGTCTGGGGGTCAACCACAAATAGAGCTGGGAGTGCGATATTACGTAGCAATTCTTCGGTGTCGACCATGGTTAGTTCCCCCAGGGTTCGCTTAGCGATTACGAAATAAGGGCGAGCTGCTCCTTGATCATTAGGAATTCGAGTATGCCCCACCTGCTCCAACTCAGCTAGTTGGGAGGGTGAAAACACGTCCTCCCAGGGTACCTCGGCGGGGCCTAAAATCGGCGCAGTAAGCACTAACGCTTTTACCTTGTCAGGTACGGCCCGCAATGCTACCAAAGCCCCGGAACCGTCTGCGTGTATAACCTGCTGATCAAATCCGCGTTCAGAGAGCCATCCACAGGCCGCCTTTAGATCTTCAATTTGGTTTTCCAGGCTGATCACGTCATCTGCGCTGTGGCCACAACCAGAAAAATCTAGTTGCAAAGTACTGTATCCAGCAGCGCGATAGGACTTTGCGAAAGCATCAAACCACCCAAGACTGTGGCGGTCCAGCAAAAAAGAGTGCGCGAAAATAACCGCGCGGTTACTGGAATCTACGGGGACGACAAAGTCCGCGGCCAAAGTCACCCCGCGAGAAGTGTGGATGCTGATCTCACTCATATATCCACCGTAAACCGTAGACCATTAAAAATGTTGTGAAAAAATATAAAAAATACTTAAGAGTAGTCCCTAAATATTCTCACAAATTTCCCTAGTGTCGCGGTGAGATAGAATGACTAACAGCTATTTTTATCGATTTGAAAGGTGTTAGCCGTGGGAAAGAAACTCTTGACCGTCCTCGGCATTGGTGCCGGGATTGCTCTAGTACGCCGTGAAATTAGGGAGAATCCCGAGGGTGGGGTAGCCAAAACTGTCAACGCGGTGACTTCCAATCCGCAGGTGCGTCGGGCAGGAGAAGCTACTAAACAAAAGGCTTCCGAGATTTTCCGTCGCCAAGGTGAAGCGGTCACCGACAAGATTGCAGACGCAGTCAAAGAGCGTATTTTTGGAGTGCCATCCACGAGTAAATCGGATCCAGAATTTGTAGATGTGGAAATCGAAGAAATAACCGTTGAAGGGCCGGATTCTCGTCCCTAAAATGGCTGATTTATCTGATGATGGTGCGGGCGCTGCCCAGCGTAATACATCCCCTGTCTCCCATAAACAACTGCGAAGATGGAGAAAATACCTCGCGGAAGAACGCCTAGAGGCGGATACCTATCGTTACCTGTCACGCCGACGCAGCGGTGATGAGCGGGAAGTTCTGCAAGAGCTATCCATCGCGGAAGAACGCCACGAAGACTATTGGTTAAACCTTCTGGGGGAGGATGCGCTGCCCACCCCGAGAGCAAGCCTCCGGTCGCGGCTGCTAAACTTTTTTACTCGCATCTTCGGGACTGTCTTTATGCTGGCTATGATGCAGCGGGCAGAGCAACGGCATGACTATGAGGCCGATCTGGATGTCCCCAAGGAAATCGTGGCTGATGAAAAAATTCATTCCGAGGTGGTACGCGGTCTAGCTGCCCGTCAACGTGCCACGATTTCTGGCAGTTTTCGGGCGGCTGTTTTTGGAATAAACGATGGCTTGGTATCTACCTGCGCCTTAATCTTGGGGATTTTTGGTACCGGAGTATCCAAAACTACCATTATTGTTACTGGTATGGCAGGTTTACTTGCCGGCGCCCTCTCCATGGGGGCGGGGGAATACGTATCGGTGCGTTCGCAAACTGAGCTTTTGGCTTCTTCCTCGCCAGACCCCGAGTCTGAACACGCTATCGACAAACTGAATATGAATCAAAATGAGTTGGCGTTGGTGTTTAGGGCGCGCGGAGACGATACGCAGACTGCGGACCGCAAAGCTGCTGCCGCCTTTGCCAATATTAAGACCGGTGGCCATGCCTATTTAGAGGCAGGAGATCGGGAATATGAAGAGATCGGAACTGGTATGAAAGCCGCGATTTCTTCCTTCGTTTTCTTCGCTATTGGAGCATTTATTCCGCTGTTCCCATTCCTATTGCCGCTTTCGCCCTTGCAGGGGGCAATAGCAGCGGTAGTTTTAGTGGGCTTGGCTCTGATAATTGTGGGGGGAATCGTGGGGCTGCTTTCAGGAACCGACCCGGCTCCCAAAGCCTTGCGGCAACTATTGATTGGGTATGGGGCTGCCGGAGCCACCTACCTTTTGGGATTGGCTATCGGCACCCAGCTGTAGTCCGTTTACTTCCTGGTTTAGCTTCTATGGTAATCGTCTTTGCCGCTATGGTGGGTGTCAGTTTGTTTCTGATCGCTATCTGAGCTGCTCTTAGTTTCGGTTTCTGCGGCAGTGTTTTCGGAGTTCCGTTGCCGGCTGTCACGCCATCTTAAAATCTGCCGAAGTTGGCGGGGAGTTAGGGAAATCCTAAGATCCGGCGCCTCGGGAAGCACCCAGCCTCGCCACTGTGACAAAAGTACAAATACCAGGGCGGTTAGAATCGCGATCGCCATTCCGATGACCGGCATATGTAGTTTGAAAAATACCACCATGATCACTGCGGAAGTAGCAGCCGGGGTAGCGTAGAGATTAGCGCCCCCAAAAATCTTGGGGATCTTTCCCACCATAACGTCTCGGATAATGCTGCCACCTACGGCAGTAGTTAGTCCCATCATCAGCGCAGGCATTACCCCTAGCTCCAGGGTGAGGGTTTTTTGGGCGCCAGTGGCGGCCCAGCAGCCTAGGCAGAGGGCGTCGGCTACGGTTATCAGACGATTTGTCCATTTCGACTCTAGACGCCAAAAAAATGCCACGGTTGCTCCGAATAAAGCGCCACCTAGGTAAAAAGGATCGGTAAAAGCTACTGGTATCTGTTGTAACAGTACGTCTCGGGTCATTCCGCCGCCGAGTGCGGAAATAATCGCGAGGGTAGCAAACCCAACCGCATCAAAATGGCGTTCACGAGCGAGTTTTGCTCCGATGATCGCGGCGCAAAATACCCCGGTTACATCCACTACCCGGAATGCGAGTTCGAGAACTTCGGGGCCAAAAGAACTTGTGGGCATACCCCTATTTTTCTCTTTTTCTCCCCATTTTTTCCACTCATGGATTTATCGTCTCCCCAGCTTTCCCGCCATTTTGAGATACGCGTATGCA
>CAMYAU010000042.1 GCA_947253735.1 uncultured Varibaculum sp.
TTCCTCTAGCGCTTGCCAGAGTTTCTGGGTTTTGGAGGTCGGTCCGCTTAAGAAATCCGCATTGCCCTCATACGGGGTGTAGTTCTTTTGAATGAAATCACGAACATCGATTTCTTTATTCCATTTTCCATCGTTGAAAGCTCGCCAAGCATCGGCCGCGGACGTTTCTACGGTAGTAGACATTATTTATTCAGCTCCTCCGGCAGGATTACCGCCAGTAAGGGTACTTTTGTTACAGATTCAGTTTCTCAAATTTCAAAGACTTACACACCTCTTAGATGATAAGTGCAACCTAAGTCATATATTAATTGAGGTTGTGCTTATCCCCAGTGGGAACGCAGCGGCTCTCCCCCATAAAAGTCGCCGAGGACGCGCTGCTTATATTCCGGATAGTCACCCTCAATAATGGCTTTTCTGATCCCGCGTACCAGCTGTACCGTGAAGTACTCGTTGTGGATGGTGGCCAGGGTAAAGCCCAACATTTCCTTGGCTTTAAACAGGTGATGGAGATAGGCAATGGAAAAGTTCTGGCAGGTGTAACAGTTACACCCCGCCACCGGAGCCGCAAAATCGCGTTTAAATTCGGAGCGGGTCAGATTGAAACGCCCATAGCGTCCATAGAGTCCGCCATTGCGTCCGATCCGAGAGGGATTTACGCAATCAAAGGTGTCTGCCCCGGCCTCTACCCCGGCGAAAATATCGTCCGGTTCGCTCAGTCCCAGCAGGTGCCGTGGCTTATCTTCCGGAAGTTCTTCGCAAACCCAATTCACAATGGTGGCCAGGTTTTCTTTTTCGAAGGCGCCCCCGATGCCGAAACCATCAAATTTTCGCCCGGCGATTTCCATGGCAGACAAATCCTGGGAGGCTTTGCGACGCAAGTCTTCATATTGCGCCCCTTGGATAACCCCGTAAAGCATTTGGTAGGGTTTATCGGCGCGCTCGATGGTGAGGCGGTCATGCTCCGCTAAACAGCGCTCCGCCCAACGCCGGGTACGCTCCAGGGATTCCACCTGGTATTCGCGAGAGTTCAGCAAAGTGGTGAGCTCATCGAAAGCCATCATGATATCAGCACCCAATTGGTGCTGGATCTGCATGGATACTTCGGGAGTGAACCGATGCCGGGAACCATCCAGGTGGGATCGGAAAGTCACCCCCTCGTCATCTACATGCGCGTGGCGCTCTTTCTTTGCTGCCACGGTATGATCGGCGCGCCCCGAGCCGGTGAACTCTCCAGAGAGCACTTTCTTGTAGCCTGACCCTAGGGAGAGCACTTGGAATCCTCCGGAGTCGGTGAAAGTGGGACCATTCCAGTTCATAAAGCGGGCAAGCCCACCTGCCTGGTCAACAATTTCCGGCCCGGGCTGCAGGTAGAGGTGGTAGGCGTTAGATAAGATCGCGGCTGCCTCTAGCTGTTTCATAGTATCGGGCAGTACCGTTTTTACAGTGGCTTTAGTTCCCACCGGAATAAAGGCGGGGGTGGGAATATCGCCGTGCGGAGTCTGAATAATACCGGCTCGTCCTCGTTTGCCGGGCAGCCCCGCTACTTTAGTGAAGGTCAAGGCCATACCTTTCGTGTTTCTTTACCCGGGAAATAACCAGGTAGGTAAAAGGCAGACAAAGGATTTCTACCGCGCATTTGTACAGGTAGCCGCCCAAGAAAATATAGATCAGCAACTGGGAGAAACTCATAATTCCCCCAAATGCGATGGTACAAAAAACGATGGAATCGACCAGTTCTCCCGCCAGAGTGGAGGTAACCAGGCGCACCCACATATTGTTCTCACCCCACCGCTCTTTGATTTTCACCAGCACATAGGCATTCAGCCAATTACCAAACACATATCCGGCCATGGAAGCGATTACTATGCGCGGTACGAATCCGAGGACGCTTTGGAATGCTTCATCATTTTGGTAGGAGGCTTCGGGAGGAAGCATCCCCACCACCCAGAAGGTCAGCGAGGCCATTACAGAAATCACAAAGCCCATAAGGATAGCGCGTTTAGCCGCTTTTAGCCCCCAAACTTCGCTGATTACGTCCCCTAAGACATAGGTAAGCGGGAAGGTAATGGCTCCCCCATCGAAAACTATCGGCCCCAGCTGAATCGCTTTAGTGGCACAAATATTGGCTATTAAAAGGAACGCCACAAAGAAAATAACGCAAATATCGAATAGGCCGCGCGGACTGCGAGCAAAGATTGCGGCACCGCGAACCAGCGAAGAGGTTTCTTGGTCGATGGCTGGGGACATTGAGGAAACAGATTTTTCAGATTTTTCTAAAGTTGTCACCTGTACAATCTAGCAGTCTCCCCGGGGTGCTCGTCCAGTTAGACGAAAATATATTAGCTGTCACCCGTAGATAGGCGCCGCAGCTCGGGCCATAGTTCCGAGGCAATCGTGCGCCGTAAATCTTCGCAGGTAGTGTCATTTACCAGTTCAAAGTTAGCGATGGAGCGACGCTGTTCTTCACTGGCTTGGGCGGCGATCCGGGCGTCGACTTGTTCCGGTTCTAAGCCGGAGCGCTGAAGCAGTCGCTGGTACCGCTGTTTAAGGGGTGCAGTCACTGCCACGATCACATCAAAAGCGCGCGCGTTTGGGTTCTCGACCAGCAGCGGAATATCGTAAATACCGATGTCCCCGGGGGTTAGGGCCGCGAAGAAACGGTCAGAAAGGAACGCAATATAGGGGTGAGTTATCGATTCTAGAAGGAGGCGGGCATCAGGATTATTAAAGACGATCGCGGCGAGGACGCTGCGATCAACACTAGTTTCCCACTCGGGATGGTCAAAAGCGCGGGCAATATCGGGCGCTAAATCTACCAATGCTTGCCCTGCCAGTTCATCGGCGCTACAAGTTTTGGCACCTAAGGCTTTTAAAGTTTTTACCGCGGTGGATTTACCGGAGCCGATCCCGCCGGTTACTGCCACGGAAAGGGCGTTCGTGGGCGAGGCAGCCGCCCAGCGGGCTCCTCGATCCGGATTACGGTAAATCAATAGTTCACTCACGCCCTAAGCCTACCTAGCAAATCTGCTGACAACCAACGCAGCAAGAATAAACGCGCAAGATAACTTGAGGATTAGAGAACTAGCAAATAAAACAGGGTGGGCAGAAGCACTTCTGCTTCTGCCCACCCTGAAAGTTAAGTGTTACAGTTCTTAGCTAGAACTGCGATTAACTGTTTATTCGCCAGTTAGCTTCTCGCGGAGAGCAGCTAGAGCCTCGTCGGACGCTAAAGTACCTTCCGAATCTTCGCTCTCGGTGGAGTAGCTAGCATTCTCTGCGGGATCCGGACGGGTAGCGGCGGCCTCTGTGTCGGCTTCCAGAGCCTTAGCCACCTGCTCCTTGTGAGCCTTCCAACGGGCTTCTGCCTGAGCGTATTCTTCTTCCCAAGCTTCCCGCTGTGCCTCGTAGCCTTCCATCCATTCGTTGGTTTCCGGATCGAAGCCTTCGGGGTACTTGTAGTTACCCTCTTCGTCGTATTCAGCGGTCATGCCGTACAGCGAAGGATCAAACTCGGTGGTATTGGGGTCAACGCCCTCATTCGCCTGCTTGAGCGAGAGCGAAATGCGGCGCCGATCCAAATCAATATCAATAACCTTGACGAATACTTCTTCGCCAACTTTAACGACCTGCTCCGGTACCTCTACGTGACGCTGCGCCAATTCAGAGATATGTACCAAGCCTTCGATCCCGTCCTCGACCCGTACGAACGCGCCGAAGGGAACCAGCTTGGTTACCTTGCCCGGCACCACTTGGCCGATAGCGTGGGTGCGAGCGAAGGTCTGCCAAGGATCTTCCTGAGTGGCCTTCAAGGACAGCGAAACCCGTTCGCGATCCATATCCACATCCAGGACCTCGACCGAAACTTCCTGACCAACTTCCACCACTTCGGAGGGGTGATCGATATGCTTCCAGGACAGTTCGGATACGTGCACCAGGCCGTCTACTCCGCCCAGGTCCACGAAGGCACCGAAGTTGACGATCGAAGAAACCACACCGGAACGAATCTGACCCTTTTGCAAGGTATCCAGGAACTGGGTGCGCACCTCGGCCTGGGTTTGCTCCAACCAGGCACGACGGGAAAGTACCACGTTATTGCGGTTCTCATCCAGTTCGATAATCTTGGCTTCAAGCTCGCGCCCGATATAGGGAGCAAGGTCGCGTACCCGACGCATTTCTACCAGGGAAGCCGGCAAGAAACCGCGCAGACCGATATCCAAAATCAGGCCGCCCTTGACCACCTCGATCACGGTACCGGTGACCACGCCATCGGCTTCCTTGACCTTCTGTACGTCGCCCCAGGCACGCTCGTATTGGGCACGCTTCTTCGAAAGCAGTAAGCGCCCCTCCTTGTCTTCCTTCTGCAATACCAGGGCTTCGATTTCGTCGCCCACCTGGACAACGTCTTCGGGACTCACATCATGTTTGATGGATAGTTCACGGGAGAGGATAACGCCCTCGGTTTTGTAACCAATATCGAGGAGGACTTCATCGCGGTCAACCCGCACGACAGTACCGGTAACGATGTCGCCATCGCCAAAGTACTTAATAGTTTTATCGATTGCAGCAAGTAGTTCTTCTTGTGAACCGATATCATTTACGGCAACTTGCTCGAGTTGCTCATTAGAGGTGGTCATAGAGATAATTTCTCCAAAACGGACTTAATAGACAATATGGACAATTTGGCTCCTCATAAGAGAAACCTTGTTGAGCCTATCAGCAAAAACCGTTTCAACTCCAGCTGAAATCCCCCTTGCGGCGGCTATTTTGGCAAAATGTAGGCGATCACACAATCTTATTAGGGCCGCGGGAGCGTCAGAATCTCCCAAAATAGCCCGCCGTGATGGCTAGATGATCCTTCTAATGGGCAGCGCTCCGCCAGTTTTTCCCCACCCCAATACCGACTACCAGGGGTACCGCCAATTGGGCCGCCTGTCCCATGGCTTCTTCTACAAGGACGCGCAGCTGCGTTTCTTCCCCGGGGGCTACTTCCAGGATTAACTCATCGTGAATCTGCAGCAATACCCGGGAAGATAACTTTTGTGCTGCCAGTTCCTGATCTACCCGGATCATTGCCTGTTTCATCAAATCTGCGGCCGTACCTTGGATGGGAGCATTAAGGGCTGCTCGTTCCGCCATGCGCCGCAGAGTGTGATTGGAGCTGTTCAAGTCGGGCAGTTGCCGGCGCCGTCCCTGCATGGTTTCGGTATAGCCCCGCTTTCTAGCCTCCTCCACGATCTGCCGTAAATAACTGCGGACTTTCCCGAAACGCTGGAAATAATTTTCCATTAGTTTCTCAGCTTCCTTTTGGCCAATCCGCAGCTGATTCGCCAGCCCATACGCAGACAGGCCGTATGCCAGACCGTAGGAGGTGGCTTTTACCTGTGAGCGCATCTGATCATCGACTTGCTCGGCGGGAATCCCGAAAATCATAGCGGCCATCGTGCGGTGCAAATCTTCGCCGGTCCTAATGGCAGCGATCAGATCTTGATCCCCTGACATATGTGCCATTACCCGCATTTCAATCTGGGAATAATCCACGCTCATCAAGTTCACAAATCCTGGCCCACATACAAAAGCTTCCCGGATACGTTGCCCGGTTTCGGAACGTGCTGGAATATTCTGCAAGTTCGGGTCGGCAGATGAGAGCCTGCCGGTAGCAGTCACAGTTTGCTTAAAGGTAGTGTGAATCCGGCCATCAGCGTGCACTGCCTTTTGCAAACCTTCTACGGTCTGCAAAAGTTTGATCGAGTCTCGGTGCGCCAGCAAATACTGCAAGAACGGATGCTGGGTTTTGCTAAACAGCCACTCCAGAGCATCCGCATTCGTGGTGTATCCGGTACGAGTTTTCTTCGTCTTGGGCATCCCCAACTGGTCAAATAAAACTTCTTGTAACTGTTTGGGGCTCGATAGATTCAGCTCCGGCCGGTCCACTTCACTTCTGGCCGCCTGCATAGCGTCCTCGGTTTGCCGCCTTAAGTCTTTCTCTAAATCCCCTAGCACCTGATCAGAGACAGCAATCCCGGTATCTTCCATCCGGGCAAGAATCTCGGCGATCGGCCGCTCCATCTCTAGCCATAAATGCTGGGCACTTCCGGTAGCTAACCGTGCTTGTTCCCCGCTAGCAATCTCGGGTAGAGCCGCTGCGATCTGGGCGGTCTTAGTGTTCGAGGTACCGGAAAGGTCCAAGGCCGTCTGTCCGCTAGCTTCTTTTTCTGCTACCACCAAAGGACGCCCCAAAATTTTCCCGCTCAATACCTCGATGTCGTAGGAGCGGGCAGAAGGATCTAGCAGATAGCCACCAATTTCACTGTCCCAACTGGGTAAACCGAGGTTGATGCCCACCCCCTTGAGGGCATGCCAGGAGCTCTTCCAATTATGGAAAACACTTTCCTTAGGGTCTTGCAACCACTGACTCAGTACCGCGATGGTTTTTTCGTCATCTTCGATGAGACTAACACTGGCCGCTTCGTTTTTGCTGGCCAAAGTAACCTGGGTGGCTTCTCCACTACCGGGGGTGCTATCTCCCTCGACTACCACCCCTACGGGACCGCTAAGGGCAGCTATCCAGGATGCCACTTTACCTGGGGAGATAAGTTTAACTTCGGGATGTTTTTCCGCCGGTTTAGCTGCGAGGGCGAATGCGGGAATACTGGCTAAAGCCTGGCGGGTACCTTCCCCGATCTCTAATTTGTCGAGCAGTTTTTCTAGTTTGGGAGCATCGGCTTCCCCGAAGGTGAGTTCTGAAACCTCTACCCCCAACTCCAGATCGGTCAGCAGAGCGTTCAGTTTCCGGTTACGTTTAACATCCTCAAGGTGAGCTCGCAGGTCTTCCCCACGTTTGCCACCAATATCGGCGGCGTGGGCGATCACTCCCGCTAAACCGTCATATTTATTTATCCAAGAGGCGGCGGTTTTCTCGCCCACGCCGGGAACCCCTGGGAGGTTATCGGCTTTTTCCCCTACTAAGGCGGCAATCTCGGGATACCGGTGCGGCGGCACCCCATATTTTTCTTCAATAGCCTGGGGAGTCATCCGTTTAAGGTCAGTAATCGAGCGGGAAGGATAAAGCACCGTAACCTGCTCGTTTGATAATTGGAAGGTGTCGCGATCTCCGCTAGCGATTAATACCTGAATTCCGGCGGCGCTTCCTCGGATAGCTAGAGTAGCTAAAATATCGTCGGCCTCAATATTTTCTTGCTCTAAAGTGGTGATTCCCAGATGAGCAAGTGCCTCTTTGATTAGTTCTATCTGTCCGGAAAATTCGGGCGGAGTGGGTTTACGTCCCGCCTTGTATTCGGGGTATTCATCGGTGCGGAAAGAATGGCGAGAAACGTCAAAAGCCACCGCTAAATAGTCTGGTTGTTCCTCTTGCAGCATTTTTACTAGCATCCGCAAGAATCCGAACACCGCGTTAGTATATTGCCCCTCTTGGGTACGAAAATTTGTGGGTTCGAGGGCGTAGAACGCGCGAAAGGCAGCAGAATGCCCATCGATTACTAGCAGAGTTTTCTTATCGGCCATCTTTTCCTCCTAGTAACTATCCTAGAGGAAAGGCATTGCTGCCACAGCAGCCGCTTATACCTGCTGTTTAAGCGGTTTTAGCCGATCTGTTCCACTACTGCTTCGGCAACTTCACGCATAGTGAGGCGCCGATTCATGGAAGTGGTTTGGATCCAGCGGAAAGCATCAGGCTCGCTCATCTCCATGTTTTCCATCAGCAAGCCTTTAGCGCGATCTACCACTTTGCGAGTCTCGAAACGATCCTGCAAGTCAGCTACTTCGCCTTCCAAAGATTGAATCTCGGCGTGCCGCGAAAGCGCGATTTCTACTGCTGGCAAGAGCTCGGCAGGGGTGAAAGGTTTAACCACATAGGCCATAGCGCCAGCATCTCGCGCCCGCTCCACCAACTCTTTTTGCGAAAATGCGGTAAGCATCACTACTGCGCAAGAGATCTCCTTCATGATCTTTTCCGCAGCCGTGATTCCGTCCATTTTAGGCATCTTCACATCCATTACACACAGGTCAGGATGGTTTTCCATAGCTGCCTGGTAGGCAGCTTCCCCGTCGCCTGCCTCGGCTACTACTTCGTAGCCAGCGTCCGTGAGGGTTTCCACAATATCCAGGCGGATCAGGGTTTCATCCTCGGCTACCAGCACTTTACGGGAGGCAGTCTGATTTTTCTTGGTGTTAGATTTCGAAGTTGCCACGGTTCTATATTAGACTGAAATCCGTCGCGCTTTACAGCGTTACGAAAATGCCTCGATGGCGGAATTGGTAGACGCAGCGGATTCAAAATCCGCCGTCCTTCACCGGACATGTGGGTTCGAGTCCCACTCGAGGTACCGATCAGGGTTTAACCCCAGGATATCGGCGTTTCATCGCCGGTTTTAATCTCTTTTCTTTCCGGGTAAGCTGCGGCATTTTTAGCTTTTCGCGCCGAAGCCTCCCAAGAGAATCCCCCTTATGAAACTCCTCACTAAGGCGGTTTCATCCGGGGTAGGAGCCGATTTTTCTGAAGAGATATCCTCGTGAGGGCGCACTCGCCCCTTGAAATAGCCTCTCCCCTGCATGCGGTTTTAGCGACGCTTGCGGCGCTCGCGTACCCGTACCGAGATCTGGATGGGGCTACCGGTAAAGCCGTACTGTTCGCGCAGGCGATGCTCGATAAAACGGCGATAGGACGGATCTAAGAACCCGGTGGTAAAGAATACGAACCGGGGAGGCGCTGCCGAAACCTGGGTAGCAAACATGATTCGCGGCTGTTTTCCACCCCGCACCGGATGCGGATGTTCCGCTACTAGACGTCCCAGGAAAGTGTTGAGTTCGCTGGTAGGAATCCGGGTATTCCAACCCGCAAGTGCCTCAGCTAAAGCTCCCTGGATCCGGTTAGTGTGCCAGGCGGTTTTCGCCGAAAGGTTAATCCGGGGAGCCCATTCCACGTGTGACAGCTGCAGTTCCCATTCGCGTTCTAAGTCGTGGCGGCGTTCCTCGTCCAGCAGATCCCATTTATTATTTACCAGCACTAGGGCTCTACCCGCAGAAATAACTTCTTCAATGATCCTAATATCCGCACTGGCCAAGGGCTGGGAGGCATCGAGCAATACCATCGCCACATCGGCTTCCTCAATCGCTGCCTGGGTGCGTAAGGAGGCATAGAAGTCAGCGCCCCGACTCTTAAGCATTCGACGGCGAATCCCGGCGGTATCCACGAAAGTCCAAGGGACCCCGGCAATCTCGATTACTTCATCTACCGGGTCACGAGTAGTGCCTGCAAGTTCGTTGACAACTACTCGCTGTGAACCGGCGAGGGAGTTAAGCAGCGATGATTTACCCACATTTGGGCGACCAATCAGCGCCACGCGCCCCGGGCTGCCCTCCGGAAGCGCCCGTGAATACTGCGATTCTTCTGGCAGCATAGCAATCGCTTTATCTAGTAGGTCACCGCTGCCCCGCCCATGCAGGGCAGAAAGCGGGAATGGTTCACCTAAACCCAATGACCATAGAGCGGCAGCGTCAGCTTCTACCCGTTCGGAATCCACCTTATTGGCTACTAAAATCACCGGTTTATTACAGCGCTGCAAAATCCGCGCAATCTGCATATCGGTCTCGGTGGCTCCCACCCCGGCATCGGTAACAAAGAGCACCGCATCAGCAAGTTGGATGGAGGATTCTGCCTGCTCCGCCACCATCTGGTCCAGGCCTTTTACGCCCAGTTCCCAGCCTCCCGTGTCTAATAACTGGAAGTCTTTACCCGCCCATTGCGCCTGGTAACGCACCCGATCACGGGTTACTCCCGGGTGATCTTGTACTACGGCAGCGCGCCGCCCCAAGATGCGATTAACCAGGGTGGATTTACCTACATTTGGACGCCCAATAACCGCTAGGACCGGCAGGGCACCACTATCCGGCGTTTGCGCACAGTTAGCTTCGCCCTCTAGCAGCGCTAAGTCGTCATCCTGTAGCTCAATTTCACTGAGCAGATCCGCAGAATCCGCGGGTTTTAAGTCTTCACTCACGCCTTTAGTTTAGGCGAGGCCAGGTAGTTTTGGCGAAAGCTTAGCCTTTACGGGCCCGGAAAATGCGGCCAACCATGTCCACTACTGCTTCCATAGTTTCTTGTTCATCCAGGTCGGAAGAATCTAGGAGCTCAACTCCGGGAGCGGGAGTAGTGAAGTTATTTACCTGCGAGTCAGCCAGGTCACGGGCTGCTACCGAATCGCTGCCAGCCCCTAGCTGCCGGGCACGACGCTGCTCACGCACCTGCGGGGAAGCAGTGAGCAAAATTTTAACGTCTGCATTTGGAGCCACCACGGTAGTAATATCGCGCCCTTCAGCCACGATCCCCCGCCCCGATGCTTGGGCAGCTTGGATTATTTGCCGTTGGCGGGCAATCATCTGTTCACGTACCCCTGGAACCGCGCTAACTTGGCTGACAGCGCTGTTTACTTCCTCGCCGTTAAGGAAACGAGTCACGTCCCGCCCCTCAACCAAGATACGCGGGGCATGGGCTACCGCTTCTACCTGCATCGGGATAGTGGCAGCCAATGTCGTAAGTGCCGCGGGGTCATTTAGATCTGTATGTTGCTGTAGGGCATACCAGGTGAGGGCGCGATACATGGCGCCAGTGTTTAAGAAGTTAGTGCCTAGCTCGGCGGCAGATAGACGGGCGATAGTGGATTTACCTGCCCCACTGGGACCATCAATGGCGATTACCAAGCCAGCACCAAGAATCTGCTGGCTAACGTATTGCGAACCGTCACCTGACATAGCGTTATAACCCTTCTGAAAGCATTATTACTGGGACGCGCGAATGCGCCCCCTACCCTTCGATACTATGCCATTTATGGCCATTTAGGATAGCTTCCTCGCTAATATCTAAAGCGAATAAGCTAAGAAGCCACGATTTCCCAACCTTTTATCTCCAGTTTTTCCGCCAGTGAGGCCGCGGAGTTAGGTTCAATCGACAAACGGGCTATCCCGAAGGCCGCTCCTGGGGAGTGCTCCAGTTCCAAATCTTCAATATTGATACCGGTCTCTCCTACCGCCTGGAAAAGTCTGCCTAAGGTACCGGCCTCGTCTGGCACTTTAACCATTACTTCCTGGTAGCGCCGGGGTGCTCCCCCGTGTTTGCCGGGGATGCGCGCCACTCCTAAGTTGCCTTGCCGCATCGCTAAGGTTACGGCTCCTACCAAGCTGGGGGAAGGAATCGCGGCTCCGGGATGTTCGAGGGCGTGCAAAACTTGCTGCATATCATCAGCAAATCCCCGCAATACTTTAGCTACATGATCGGCGTTACCTGCAATGATTGCTGCCCACAAAGCGGGATCGGAAGAGGCAATCCGGGTGGTGTCTCGCAACCCTTGTCCCGCTAGTCCTAAAGATTCTGGCAGGGCTTTCGCTAGTTGTGCGGCTAAGAGGGAAGATACCAATTGGGGAACATGGGAAACTAGCGCCACCGATTGGTCGTGGGTTTCCGCATCTAGTTGCAGCGGCAAAGAACCAACATCTAGAGCGAGACTGCGCATTGCTAAAACTGCCCCCGCCGCGGTTTTTTCATTGGGAACTATCACCCAGGGGCGGGATTCGAACAGGTCTTCGCGGGCAAACGCTGTCCCGGAGCGTTCCCGCCCCGCCATAGGATGCGATCCTACGTAGCGGGTCAGATCCGCCCCGGCCTCCGCGACTTCCTCTAAAATCACGCTTTTTACCGAGGCCACATCGGTAACCAGCGCCCCCGGGAACTCTTTGAGTGCGGCGATTACTTGCTCAGCAGCCACATCCGGGGGCGTAGCTACGATTACCAGTGCGGGTTCGGGGGAGTTTTCCTCCCAGGTGCTACCGGCTCCCATATCGCAGGCCAGGGCACTGACTACCGGATAAATATCGCGTAAAAAAACTGGCACTCCCAGTTTGCTCAGGCGCATCCCCAGGGA
>CAMYAU010000043.1 GCA_947253735.1 uncultured Varibaculum sp.
AGGCGAGGGAAGCAAGAGAAGATGAAAGTTTACGTTTCACGGCTAGGTCCTATCTTTTTTAATGGAATGACTGTCCGCAGGCGCAAGAACCTACCGCATTCGGGTTATCAATAGTGAAACCCTGACGCTCGATAGTGTCAGAGAAATCAATAGAAGCCCCCTCTAGGTAGGGGTTAGACATTTTGTCGACTACAACCTCGACTCCGGGAGCGAACTCTACTACCGCGTCGCCCTCGAGAAGGCGTTCATCAAAGTACAGCTGATAAATAAGCCCTGAGCATCCTCCTGGCTGTACGGCTATCCGCAGACGCAGGTCATCACGCCCCTCTTGATCGAGTAGCGATTTTACTTTCTTAGTCGCAGCTTCAGTCAAAGTGACTTTGTGGGTAGCGGTCTTTTCGACCTGTTCTTCACTCATGATTCTCCCTGTAACAAATCATATTGGTTAACTTAGCTAGTGCTTAGCCTAGTCCAAGCCGGCCCCTACTGGCTATCGCGACCAGGTACGCGCTAAGCGAAGTCCAGCCTCTTTCATACCGTAACTTTCGAAGGAAAATTGGTAGACACCATCGATTCCCTGCTCGGCCATCTCTGGTCTACTAAGATTATTTTTACTGGTAACTACCACTATCGGTAGCCCTAACTTACTGGCTATGCCACTCAAATGTGCTACCGGGGAGCCGGGAAGATTCCAGGGCGAAAGTTCCGGGATATTCGCCACTAGCAAATCCGCGTTTTCTAAGACTTGCGGCAGTCTAGTGTGTTCGTCCAAGAAATCAGCGGCGAAATCTAAGCGAGCCCCCAGCCTGCCCAGCAGTTCCCCTATTCCCCAAGCACATCCTCCTGCCGGCAAAGTTCCGATTTGGGTTTCCTGCAGCTTTCCGCTGGTATTCGCCTTGGAAAGCTCGAGATAACGCTGATGACCGAACTTTTGTGCTTCGATCAGTATTGTTTCCCAGTTTTCTTTAGTTATTTGTGCAATTTCCGGATGAGTTTTTGCTATCGTAGCGAGCACTCCGGAAGGGGAAAATAGTGGTTTGGGACTACCGGTAACTACTACCGTATGGGCGAGGGCGCGCCCCAGGTTTTCCCAGATTTGCGGGTCAGGATTTTCCTGACCGTAGGCCCGTGCCACTCCTCGTATAAAAGAGGAAGGAAAATCTGGCAGTTCCTCAAGGTTTACTAAAGCTGCTGCTTCGGGAGATAAATATTCGCTTTGTAAGGATTGTCCCAGGTGACAGGCAGGAAGATAAAGGGGGTTCCCCGCTTCTAATAACGCCACTAGGCGCTTGCCGGCCTCTTCTGGATCAACTCTGCCAGGAAAAATATCTGCTATCGGGTAACTAGCTGACACTTCCGAATACCCCCAGGAATAGGGGACAATTTGTAGCTGGTCACGGCTTTGGTGGCTTAACCATCCGGCTTTAAGGGCCTCCCCTAGCTCTTGTGCACTAGCGGAGGCCCTGCCGGTAACTGCCAGAACAATTTGCACTTAAAGCTGGCCACCTAGCCGGGTGAGGAACAATGCCTCAGCGGTAATTGCGTTGCGCAAGTCCCCTAAGTCTTGGGATTCATTTTCCGAGTGGGCATTAGTGGCCGGATCTTCTACCCCGGTGATTAAAATATCGGCGTGCGGGAAGACCTGTGCCAGGTCAGCAGTCATAGGGATCGCTCCCCCACACCCGATATCTACCGCATCTTTCTCCCATGCGGTCGATAGCGCCCATTTCATATCTTTTTCGGCCTCAGACGATTCGGCTTGATAGGAGGGGCCGCATTCGAGAACCTCGGTTTCAACTTCGGCGCCAAAAGGTGCATTCTCTTTCAAGAATGTGCTCAAAGCCTGTGCACATTCAGCAGTGTCAGTTCCCGGAGCAGTACGCAGGGAGAGACGCAAACAGGTTTCTGGAACGAGGGCGTTGGCACTTTCGGAGCGGGAACGCTGATCCCAACCAACTACGCAAAGTGCGGGTTGATTCCATAGCCGCGATGCTACGTCCCCTTTCCCTGCCAGCTTAAAGCTCTCTACCACCTGCGCATCTTCCTTAAATAGTTCTTCCGGATAATGAACATCTGCACTGGTAGAGCCACCCAAACCAGGTACTGCCAAACTACCATCGGGATTGAAACATTTCGCTAACAACAGGCTGGCAACCGTGACTGCATCCAGTACCGGGCCACCGTAAGCTCCCGAATGCAGGGCACTTTCCATTACCTTAACTTTCACATCCATACTGGCCACGCCGCGCAAAGTAGCAGTTAGTGCCGGTTCTCCTACCCGCCAGTTATCGGAGTCGCAAACAATAATCACGTCAGCGGCTAAATCTTCCCGATATTTTTCAATAAAGTTACGGAAAGAGGGCGAACCTATTTCTTCTTCACCCTCGATATAGCAGGTCACGTTAACTGGGCATTTATCTGCCAGAGCCAGCAGCGCCCCATAGTGAACCATGACCCCTGCCCCATCATCGGAGGTACCGCGTCCATAAAGCCGACCATCCTTTTCAGTGGCGATAAAAGGATCAGTCGTCCACCGTTCGCGGGGACCAGCAGGCTGCACATCATGGTGAGCATAAAGCAGCACCGTTTTCGCCTGCGGGTCAACTATCTTGCGAGCAACTACCGCAGGCATTCCGTCTTCACCACTGGGGGTGGGGGCTGTTTTCACTTCGGTTTCCATCCCGAGATTAGAGAACAATTCCGCGAGGTGACGGGCAGATTGCTCAACTTCTTCGCGGGAAGCTGATGAAACTGAAGGAATCGCTACCAGTTTCCCTAGCTCACTTTTAACATCATCAAAAACGCGGTTAGAGGCCGCTTTAATTTCCGAAATATCACTCATACTTGCCAGATTACCCCGATAGCACCTCGGAGGAGAAAGGATAGTTGCTAGCTTTCAACGCGAGCAGCAAGCTGGAACAGATTTCCCCCCGCCCGTCCTCCCCAGATAACCTGGATGAGTGAAACTTTTTGGACGCAGCAAAGACGAAGATGAAGCTACGACGCCTGATACGGGCAAGGGCAAAGGACGCCCCACCCCTAAACGTAAAGTAGCAGAAGCAAAAAACCTCCGACCACTGGTCGTAGACAAAAAAGAGGCCCGAAAACGCCGTCGCGAGCAACGTGACAAGCTGTACAAGAAACAGCAGGCCGCCTTAGATGGCCACGGAGACGAACGCTATCTTCCCTATAACGATCAAGGTCCGTTACGCCGTTATATTCGTGATTATGTGGACGCCCGTTTCGCTATCGGCGAGTTATTTATGCCGATGGTATTGGTCTTCTTGATTTTATCGATTGCTTTTTCTCGGAACCAGCAGCTCAACTTAATTTTACTCTTTTCTATGTGGGCCTTGCTGATACTGGCACTCATCGAAGCGGTAGTCACCACCATGATTATCAACCGTTCCCTAATGTCAGTCACCGGCGGAGATAAACGGGTGAAGAAAGCCAATGGACGCTACATATTGATGCGTCTGGCGAGCCCGCGGAGAATGCGCCGTCCTCGTCCTTCTGGTCCGCGCGGTCCTCGCCCCGACATTAAAGAGTATGCCAGCGATATTCGTGCCTATATGCTGACTCGCCCCTAGCGAGTTTTGCGCAGCGGCAACGCGGGTAGCCCGACAGAAAGCTCTTTGTTCAGTTTCCCCGCGAAGCTGGGACCCTGGTAGATAAGCGCGGTGAATGCCTCCAAAAGATCAGCTCCGGCGTCCAGGAACTGACGAGCAGCAGCGGCGTCTTCAATGCCGCCACACCCAATAATCAAGTAGTCATCGCCTAGCTGCTCGCGTAGTAAACGAACTACTTCCAAGGCACGTGCTTTCAAAGGGGGCCCGGACAGTCCCCCCTCGCCATAATCGTGATTAATAGTGGTATTAGTGGCAATCACTCCCGCTAGCCCCACTTCTTTCACGATTCCAGATAACTCTTTTAACTGCTCATCTGTTAAGTCAGGAGCTAGTTTTACTAGTACCGGGACCTGACGTCCGGCACTTTCCTTAGCAGCATTTATCACTGCTTGCCCAATTTCGCGCAGCTGCTCGCTGGCTTGCAAACTGCGCAACCCGGGAGTGTTGGGAGAGGAAATATTAATCACTAGGTAGTCTGCATATTTTGCTAGCAGGAGTGCGCTAGCGCGGTAATCATCTGCTGCCGCAGCTAGATCGGTAGTCTTATTCTTCCCCAGGTTCACCCCCAAGATTAGAGATCTGCCCGCCGCGGTGCTTCGTAGTCGTTGTAGACGCCATGCCATTTGGGAGGCACCCTGATTATTGAAGCCCATGCGATTGCGCACCGCGCGTTGATCCAATATCCTCCACAATCTCGGCTGTTCATTTCCAGGCTGGGGACGTGGAGTTACTGTTCCTACCTCTACGAAGGCGAATCCGAAAGCACCGAACTGCAAGGGGGCCAAAGCGTCTTTATCCATCCCGGCCGCCAAGCCCAAATATCCCGGAACTGGCCTGGCTAGAGATTTCAATCCCTGCCCATCACCTACCCATCCGCTTTTCAAGGTTCCCACTGACCCAGAGAAAAGCGCTCTAATCAGCCCAGTTAGGCCAGGAACCCGCGAAATCAGATAGAGGGATTTCATGGTTGCGTCGTGACATTTTTCCGCATCTAAACGCGAAATCACCTGTTTGAATAAGAATCGATATAGCACGCCCTCAATTGTACTTAAAAGCTGACGCCGGTACTTAATAGTGCACCCGCAGTTTTCCCTAGCATTGGGTTCCGCAGATTTTAGAGGCTAGTCCCACCACAGGCACCAGCCCGGACAGGCCCATTTAGGGTCCGCGCTATAGAGTTCATCCGGTGCAGATCCCTGCCCCAAGGCAAGTTTATTTTGGTAGGTTTGCCAAATTTTTCGCGCTTGGTGAGCAGAGGGTTCCCCCGCCCCTTCTGCGGAACTCTCCACCACAAACAAAGTGTCTACGCTTACTCGTTCGTCCCAACGCGACGATCCAATTACATATCCAGAAAGATAAACCCGCCCCGGATTAGCAATACAGGCATTAAGAAAAGCCAGCAAAGTTGGGGCATCGTTTTGTCGATCAGCTAAGGCTACGCGGGGAAGTGCTGCCAGCAGCGCACGGGCACCCTCGGCATCTAAACCATGAAACCGTTGATAGTCTCCAATTCCCTGCCCGGCACCTAAATTATTTTTCAAGATTTCCGGGATATTCGTTTTCTGCAGCCACCCAAGCGGCCCATAGAGGCCAGAAGGCAGATCAGGGTCATCTTCCAGCATGTCTAGTAATAATTTGTCTCCGGTTTCACCTAAGAATTCAGGTGTAGACAGGGCAAAGAAATCAGAACTGATAAGGCGCTCGCCAAGCGCCGGTTTTAAGGATTCACGAGTCGGCGGAGAAGTTGTAGTCATGGGAACTCCTTGATGATTGGTTACTTGGCCCTACTTTCTTACTCCCGCTAGTGAGGGAGAGAACTAGGAATAAGAAAACCGGGAAAACTTGGGCGCGCTAAACATGTGGAAATCTTTTTTAAGCGCTCCAGGATCTAAAATGGTTAGATGCTTATTCCGCTTCGCGATTTATCAGACCCTCGGGTACGTGACTTTACCCAGCTGAAAGATGTCAACCTGCGGAAAAGCTTTGAGGCCGAGCATGGACTGTATTTAGCGGAAAGTTTTTCGGTAATTTCGCGCGCTTTAGCTGCCGGGCATCATCCTCGTTCGATTTTAACTAACCGGCATTGGCTAGGACGCCTGCAAGAAACTTTGGGACCCCGGGCTGCCAATATTCCTATTTATGTAGCTGAAGAGGAACAACTAACTCAGCTTACCGGGTTCAGTATGCATCGCGGGGCGATCGCCGCGATGGAACGTCCCGCTTTACCGGAACTGGACAAAGTGCTATCTAAGGCACGGACGGTGCTGATCTTAGAGGATCTGGTTGACCACACCAATGTTGGCGCTGCGATTCGCTCGGCAGCGGCAATGGGTTTCGACGCCATTTTAACCAGCCCGCATTGCGCTGATCCCCTCTATCGCCGGGCAGTGCGGGTTTCTATGGGAACCGTATTTTCCCTCCCCTGGACCCAGATTGCTGCCTGGCCCGATACGCGCCAGCTGAAAACACACGGATTCACAGTTGCGGGACTAGCGTTATCTAACCAGGCGGTTTCCCTGCCAGATTTTTGTGCCTCCCTGCAATCCGAGGTAGCGCAAGGACTAGCACCAAAAGTAGCGTTAGTACTGGGCACTGAAGGGCCGGGAATGACTAAACAAGCACTGACAAGCTGCGATCAACTAGTAAAAATCCCGCTCACTCACGGGGTAGATTCTTTAAATGTGGCCGCGGCGGGAGCCGTCGCCTGCTATGCGGTGAGCCAAGCATTAGGAAGTTTTGCTTAAGATCGCAAGGGGCGAGGTCACCCTCGGGAGCAATATCCCCGCGTAAATAGCTGGGAATACATCAGGCAGGGCGCAGCAAGATAGCCTCGCCGCGCCCTGCCTGAACCCAGAGAGAGTAATATTCTTAATTCGATTTAACGGTTTCCTCAGTCTCTTTAGCTTCCTTTTCGATAAAGTCAGCCTCCGTGAGACCGGGATGCGGGTTAAAATCAGTTCGCGAATAGTCCTCACCTTTTTGATAGGGCGTATTCATTCGTCGCAGTGCCACTACCGATCCGACTAGTCCGCCCCAGATCACCAGGATGGCGACCAGCATCATCAAAATTGCTTCCCCGGTCATAGCTAGTCTTCCTCCTTGTTCCAGTTCACATTCTCTAAATCGAATGAGGGAGATATCTCGGCGCTCTTATGCCACTTCAAACGCGGCATTATCGCTGAAAACGCCAAGAGAATCCCTAACATTCCCCAACCGAAGGTATTTGTCCACCAGCGCGGATAATCACCATAGCCATGGGAAATCAGATCCACCAGGTTGGGTACCAGCATGAATACCAGGAGCACCGGGATCACGAATCCGATTAACCCTTCCCACCATTTACCGACTTTCACTGCGGAGGTCACGTTCAGGTGAATCCGCAAGGAACGCAGTGAAGGGGTAATCACTGTAACGATCACACATAGGGATAGCGCTGCGCCGACTACCCCGATGGTGTTTATGTAGTTGTCAACGGTGTCGAGGGCGGCCAGACCGGTAGTAGTCCCAAAGAAGAAGACCGAGACGATCGCCAACACGACCCCAAGAATCACGGAAGCTTGCTTAGAGGTCCAGCCGATCTTATCTTGGAAAGCTCCGGCTACTACCTGTACCAAAGACACCATGGAGGTTACTCCGGCCAATACCAAAGAGGCAAAGAATAGTGCCCCAAAGATGCCGCCTCCCGGCATCTCATTGATGATTTGCGGGAAGGTAATAAAGGATAGCGACACCCCGGAAATATTTTCCAATTTGTCAACCGAAGTATGCTGCAGATTAGCCATATAACCCAAGGTGGCAAACACTCCGATACCTGCCAGCACCTCAAAGGAAGAGTTGGCAAAGCCGGCAACTAGACCGGTACCGGTCAGATTAGAGCGTTTCTTCAGGTAGGAGGCGTAAGTCATCATAATCCCAAAGCCCACTGACAGTGAATAGAAAATCTGGGCCACGGCTGCGATCCACACTTTCCCATTCCACAGGGCACTCCAATCAGGGGTAAAGAACTTGTTTAACCCGTCGGTTGCTCCCGGCAAAGTTAGCGCCTTGATCACCATGGCAACGAACAGCACTACCAATAGCGGAATACAGATCTTGGTAATCCATTCGATACCCCGCGAAACGCCTAGGGCGATTAGGACAATAGTGACTACCCACACGATGATTAGGGGGATCGCGATTCCCCACACGGGAGTTAGCGAAATCGAGGTGGTGTCATGCGCCTGCAAAAACTTATCGGAAAAGAATTTTGCCGGATCAGCTCCCCAGGCACGAGTAAAGGAAAACACGGTGTAACGCAGCGCCCAAGCAATAATGGCCGCATAGTAGACGACGATGAAGAAGCATACGCCTACTTGCCACCAGCCTACGGCTTCGGCGCGCCGGTTTACCCTGGCGAGAGCGAGCGGAGGTGAGCCACGGAACTTGTGGCCGATTGCGTAATCTAGCAGCAACATGGGCAGCCCGATGGCTAGCAGGGCGATCAGGTAGGGAACGATAAACGCGCCGCCACCGTTGGTATAGGCAACACCTGGGAAACGCCAAATATTACCCAAACCAATCGCAGAACCAATCGCCGCAATCAGGAATCCATATTGTGTCCCCCATGACTGTCGGCTGGTCTTTTCGGAAGCAGTAGACTGCGAAACCTCTTCAGACATCTCAACTCCTTATAGACGGGACAAGCATTTATCAAAGCGCAATTGCTTAGAGCTAAAACTAGCCCGACACCTCACCAGTCGGACGAAAATATTCACATCGTGAGATTTACCCAAGGAAAAAAGAGGCTAAAAATTGTTTTTCTCCCGCTAATCAAAGAGATTAGCGGGAGAAAATAGAGAAGTCTTAGCCGGTCACCGCCGCATGACGTCGTGGGGCTTCACCCTCGGGATTTCCACCGATAGCCGGTTTCTTTTCCCAAGTAGGACTCCCCGCTCCTAACTGTTCTAAACTAACTGTTTTGGCTGCACCAGCACTTTGAATAGTCATCACCGCACCCTCAGAAGCTGGGGTAACCGTGCCGGAGGTAACAGCAGCCCGGGCCTTCCCGCTGACGCTCCTTTTTACCGAAGCTTTTGTTCGCTTCCGCGCCGTTTGCTTTTTAGGAGCTACGCTTTGGTCCTTTTTGAGTGCGGGAACGCTGCTATTTTCGGTTTCCGAAGAGGCATCCTCCGACTGTAAGGCCTCCTCCTTATCGGGACTCTTCTGCGGTTCTGGGACGTGACCTTTTTCTATTTTCGCCTCTTCCGGAGGAATATCCGCCACCGGGTATGAATCTGCCTGTTCATGATGAGCTTTACTGGCAGCTGCTGCTACTTTAGCTATCGAAGCCCGATTCTTAGTGTCGGTCTGAGAACGTTTTTCGTTCCTAGCCTCGCGTTTTTCATTGCGCGCACGCAGATTCGCGTCGCTATTAGCACCGTTTTCTACCGGATCGGTGTGCACAATAAACCCGCGTCCTTCGCAATGTTCACAGGGAGTAGAAAATGCTTCTACCAGACCTTCTCCCACCCGCTTGCGGGTCATTTGCACCAGACCAAGAGAAGTAACTTCCGTAACCTGATGACGAGTACGATCCCGCCCCAGACATTCCACCAAGCGGCGTAGCACCAGGTCCCGGTTGGATTCCAACACCATATCGACAAAGTCGATAACCACGATTCCCCCGATATCGCGAAGTCGCAGTTGACGCACGATTTCCTCGGCGGATTCTAAGTTATTGCGGGTAACGGTTTCCTCTAAAGTTCCTCCGGAACCAGTGTATTTACCGGTGTTGACATCAATGACCGTCATCGCTTCGGTACGGTCAATAATCAGATAACCACCCGAAGGCAGCCACACCTTGCGATCCATTCCCTTCGCGAGCTGCTCATCAACACGGTGAGCCGCGAAAATATCGTCCGCGCCCACCCATTGTTCAACTCGATCCCGTAGATCAGGAGCAAACTCCTTCACATAGGAATCAACCTGTCCGAAAGTTTCTTTGCCCTGAACAATCAGTTTTTGGAAATCTTCATTGAATACGTCGCGCACCACCCGCAGCGCTAGTTCGGGTTCACCGTGTAATAAATAGGGAGCTGATTTAGAGGACGCCGCATTCTTCTCGATTTTTTCCCACTGCCTTTGCAGGCGCTGGACATCTTGGCGCAACTGTTCCTCGCTGGCACCTTCAGCTGCCGTGCGGATGATTACCCCGAAATCCTTGGGCACAATAACTTTTAATAGTTTCTTGAGACGCCGCCGTTCCACCTCGGGAAGTTTCCGCGATATGCCGGTCATCGATCCACCCGGAACTAAAACCAGGAAACGACCCGGCAAGGTAATTTGAGAAGTAAGTCGCGCACCCTTGTGCCCGATCGGGTCTTTAGTTACCTGCACGGTGATGGAATCACCAGATTTTAAGGCTTCTTCGATCCGCCGCGGGCGACCCTTCATCCCGGCAACATCCCAATTAACTTCCCCGGCATAAAGCACCGCGTTACGACCACGCCCTAAATCAACGAAAGCAGCCTCCATAGAAGGCAATACATTTTGCACTTTGCCCCGATAAACCGAGCCCACCATAGTGGTTTGGGTATGCCGGGATACATAGTGTTCCACCAGCACGTTATCTTCTAGGACTGCTATCTGATTGAGTCCGTCCTTAGAACGGATCAGCATAGTGCGATCTACAGCTTCGCGCCGCGCCAGATACTCAGATTCGGTAATTACCTTGGGGCGACGTCCTTCTTTACGTCCCTCCCGGCGGCGCTGTTTCTTCGCCTCCAGGCGGGTCGAACCTTTTACCTGTTCAATCTGGTCAGTAGCTTCCGCCGCTCCCCGTGTGCGCCGCCGACGCCGCCGATGGCTGCCGCTGACTTCCCCCTCTGATTGTCCGGCGCGGGCACCATTAGAATCACTGGAATCATTGTTGTCTTTCGCCGAGACTTCGCCCCCCCGATTATCCTGCAGATTTTCTGAAGCGTCTCCGTCGGTGTTTACACCGTCACTTTTGCGAGACTTTTTTGCCCCGCGCGTTTTCTTGTCTGTCTTGCCGCTAGCTGACTTGCTATTTTTCTCGGCTACGTCCTCGGTTTTTCTTTTTCTCTGCCGCTTTGGTTTTCCGTCTTTTTCTATTCCCGATTCTTCCGGGATACCCGGATCAAAAGCTGGAGCTGCCGCGAACATGGGAGCCGCAAAAGCGGGAGCCGCAGTTATCTGAGCGGGAGCTACCGGAGAGGATTCAACCTTCTTGGGGGCAGAAAAAGCTGGACCGGAAAAAAGCGCCGCGCCATTATTCTGATTAAATTCTGTTTCGTTATTACTTGGGTCTTTCACCACTGATCTCACCTGGACACGCCCGCACCGGCAAGTCCCCTATATTACGCCGTCCTCTAGGACGGAAGCCCTTGTTTACGTGAGGATATTTTTCCCACGCCAGAGAGTTTTCCTAGGAAAATAGTCCCTCCGGGGTGATTCCCTCCGCGGTGCGACGGTGAAAACCATCCATGATCATTATTCCATATTTCTTAATTCTGTCGTAAAACTGGGCTAATTCTTAGGGAATCCTGGGAATTCCTTAGCGAACGCCTGAAAAAGGAGTTAGTCTAAGTGACAACGTTGTCACTATGGACTTCGCGTAAGCACGTCCACTGTGGACAGCGACTACTAAACCAACTAGAAACGGAAAGGCGAGCAGAATGACTATTGCTTCAACAGCATTAGATGCCACCATGTTGGCGCGATGGCAGTTCGGTATTACTACCGTCTACCATTTCATCCTGGTTCCGTTCACCATCGGCATGTCCCTCCTAGTTGCCATTATGCAAACGAAATGGCACAAGACCGGCGAGGAATATTGGCTGAAGGCGACACGGTTCTTTGGGAAACTGTTCCTAATTAACTTTGCACTCGGTGTTGCTACCGGTATCGTGCAAGAATTCCAGTTCGGAATGAACTGGTCGGAGTACTCCCGCTTTGTGGGCGACATTTTCGGTGCGCCGCTAGCGTGTGAGGCTCTTATCTCCTTCTTTATGGAGTCCACCTTCCTGGGTCTGTGGATCTTCGGCTGGGG
>CAMYAU010000044.1 GCA_947253735.1 uncultured Varibaculum sp.
CTTTTATTCCTCCAGGAAAATAACCAACCCTGAAATGATAACGAATTTATAACGACTTATCCAGGCCGGACGATTTCAGCTGTAATTTTAGAGGAACTGAACTCACCTACTTACGCCAATATCACCCAGTCATCAAACAATTCCAATTAAAAACCCATTTCTGGTAGTTACTGGATTCGCTACCCGTTTAGTCTCCTGTAGTCGAACCTTAGCTACTGGTTAGTTTCAGATTCATAGGGAAGCTCTCCGGTGGTTAGTACCACTCTTGCATCTGAGCTACCCTTATCAGATTTCCACGCGATCCAATTCACCTTAGTAATATCGGTTGCCAGGGACACTATGTCCGGCGCTTCCTCTAGAGTCTTCACGCTTTTCCCGGTCAAATCCATCGTCAATATTTCATCGGTAGTTTGCACATAAAACTGATTATTCAGGTAATTCGCAAGTCCGAAATGGCTATTGCTGCTATGCAATAGCCTTTCCCATTGCGCAGAATCTAATACCTGGCTAACCTTCCCATTGGTTCCTATGTGCACTGCCTGATAACTATCACCATTGGTAACCAGCAATGATCCGCCTTTCAACTGTTGATAATACGCTTTGCTATAAGAATATTTATCAAATAGTTTCAGCCAGTTGTAGGTAGGGGAACTCGCATTGTTACCGGCGGTAACTAAATAGGTTCTATAGACCTTTTGCAAACCGTCCTTTGCGCCATCGTTGCTACAGTCATAGACATATTTGTCCGCACTGAGTCTAAACAAAGATAAAACCTCACCTAGACCATCACTGGAATAGCATCGAGAATCGCCATCACCATACTTTAAAGGCAGTTCAAATAGTAACTTATTGCTATCGATGGAATAAAAACGCCGTTTGTCCGAGCCAATCATATAAACATCACTGGTAAAGCTGGCTGGTGTAGCTACTCCGCCACCTTCACCTGTGGCCTCTTGCAGAGCAGCAGCTTTGTTTTCCCCGGCGGTTATCGCCATTACTTGTACATGCCCTTGCCGAGACCAGGAAGAATCAGTTTTTGTGTCCCATGTCTTAGCTACCGCTATTTTGCTCTCTGACTTTGCAATGACTTCAAACTCGTAGTCTTGACGATCGTTGACCACGTTATCGGGCTCGGTTTGCAGGTCTATGCGGGATTTTGCCTCACAGGAGGGCAAATCTATTTGTTGCGCATAAAGGTGCACCGTTTCTGGGGAAGTCCCCACCGCCTTATTAAGCACCGTATACACCACAAAAACTGTGGGATCATCTCCATAGGTAGCGGTTACCGAGAGATTGGTGTCCGTAAACTTTTCTTCGGGCATCTTTTCTCCGTTTTGCACCGGGAAAAATGTACAATCGACCGTTTTATCTTTCAGCTTTGGGGTCCAAACTTTAAAAGAATAGTGTGGGTTTTCTCGCCCACCTGTGCTGAGACCTTTGGCTATCATTGCTCCTCCCTGCCACTGCCAGCCGCCATCAGCCGGCAACTCCACTCGCGTAACCTCGGGAGTATGGGTCTCGGTAGGGGTAGCAGCGGTAGTCGCAGTGTGAGGGCTGGAGGCTGCGGGAGCCTCCGATTTCGAAGATCGGCTAACAGCGTAGGCTATTCCGGATACCAGAGCGATCGTCACCACCACTCCGATCAAGATTGGCAACAACACCTGCTTTTTGCGATACCACTTTTTCCGCGGTTCCCTACCCCCTCCTGGGATCTCACCCCCGGGTTGAGGGGAATAATAGTTTGCTGCACTTTGGTTTTGCCCCGGATTTATCCCCGGATAAACCGGCTGCTGCCAGCTTTGAGGATGATTTCCACTCCCAAAGGGAGCACCCGCAGCTAACGGCGGCACCGGAGAAGAAAAAGATTGCCCGCTCCCAACAGGCGGGACTGGCAGGTAGGGGTAATTTTCATCCGCCGATCTGGTCTGATCATTACCTGGAGAAAACTGGCCGCCTGGCTGATACCCACAGTTTGGGCAATACCCAGTTTCACTGGTGAACATACGCTGACAACGGGGACACTTTGCCATGGTCACAGACCTTCTGTTGATGCGAAAACGACACTAACACCCATTATAGCTAGGCAAAGTTATCGAATATGGTTTTTGATTTAGGACGAGGTCGCGCTAGCTAGTTCTCTCCGCGTTGCATAGTGTCACGTACTTCCCCCACTAGCTCTTCCAAAATATCTTCGAGGAAAATAGCCCCTATAGTTTGGCCGTTCTCATTAACTTTTGCCAGGTGAACGCCGGTCTTTTGCATTACCCGCAGCGCCTCCTCTACTTCTTCATCAGGAGAGACTTCCGGAAGCACTCGGATCCGCCAGTCTTCCAGTGGCGCCTGCCGAGCAGCCATAGAATCTGCAAAAATAACATCTTTAAGATGCAAATAGCCTTGCAAGTTCCCGAATTCATCGCTTATCGGGAAACGAGAAAACCCAGTTTTTGCCACCTCGGCTTCAAACTCTGCAGCAGTAAGCGGCCAGTTCAGAGTTACTAGTTGCGAGCGCGTAACCATCGCTGAACGCACGTCCTCTTTAGAAAACTCCAGACTGCCTGATAATAGCCCCAAATCATCCCGCAAAGTCCCCGCCGCGGTAGATTTAGCGACAATCGCTGCTACCTCTTCAATAGTAAAAGACTGAGAAACCTCCGAACGCGGGGTTACCCCCACCAGTTTCACAAACCAGTTAGCACCGGAATCTAAGATATGGACTACCGGACGCACCGTCCTAGCAATGCGTACCAAATGAGGAGAAATTACTAGACACACCCGTACCGAAGCTGCCACTGTGAGATTTTTGGGGATCATTTCTCCCAAAACAATATGCAAAAATACCACCATAACCAGCGCGAACACAAAAGCAATCGGGTGGGTCAGTGCGGGGGAAACTCCAAAAAAGTTGAGCGGACGCGTTATCAGGTGCGCCAAAGCGGGTTCAGCTACTGCCCCGAGTCCCGTAGAAGCCAAAGTAATCCCCAATTGGGTTACCGCTAAGACTAGAGACACATGCTCCACCGCCCACAGCGCCGCTTTGCTTCCACGTTTGCCTTGCGCGGCTAGAGGCTCGATTTGCGAACGCCGGGTAGAGGTGACAGCGAACTCCCCAGCCACAAAAAAAGCATTTGCCGCCAGCAACACCACTGCCACTAGCAACGCCATCCAATCAGACATGACTGCCACCATCTTTGTCTTGGGAGTCCTCAGCCAGATTTTGCGAAGAGCCAGAAGAAGCTCCGGGATTGGCCGCACTAATAAGCACTTTCTCAATTCGGCGCCCATCCATCTTTGCTACCGTCAAGACGTGGCCGCGCACCTTAAAGCTTTCCCCCACCTGGGGAATCTTACCGGCTACCACCAAAATCAGACCCGCAATGGTCTCATAGGGGCCATCATCGGGTAGCAATACCTCAATCCGGTCAGCAATTTCATCAGGCCGTAATGTCCCATCTACCAACCATTTATTATCGCCCTCGAGCCGAATTCCTCTACGTCGCAGGTCGTGTTCGTCGGCTACCTCTCCCACAATTTCTTCCACTACATCCTCTAAGGTCACGATGCCGCAGGTGCCCCCGTATTCGTCAACTACGATAGCCATTTGTAAATCTGCCGCCCGCAACTGCACTAGCAGCGGTGCCAATCGTACGGTTTCCGGTACTCGCAGGGCTTTCACCAAGAGGGGTTGGGCGGTGACCGGCACATTTTTTCGTTTAGCAAAAGGAACCGCAACTGCCCTACGCAAATGCACTAGACCGAGGATGTCATCGGAGTCCTCCCCCAGTACCGGAAAACGCGAATGACCGGTT
The DNA here is from genome assembly GCA_947253735.1 of uncultured Varibaculum sp. Classification (GTDB taxonomy): domain Bacteria; phylum Actinomycetota; class Actinomycetes; order Actinomycetales; family Actinomycetaceae; genus Varibaculum. Next base: position 3,807 of record CAMYAU010000044.1, read on the forward strand.
CTGCGAGATAACTCCACTACATCCTCGGCGCTTTGTCCGGCTTCTAAAGACTCCATCCGGCGCCGGTCAGTCATTACGTCACGGGCACAAAGCTTTCCCAGCCCCACCGAACGGGTAAAAATGGTGGCAGTAGATAAATCTAAAGTACCGGCTTCGGCGCTGTGACGAACCATAGCTGCCAGTTCTGAAGCTGAACGCGCTGAAGAAAGCTGCTCTAAGGGCTCTACTCCCAATGCGCGTACCGCATGGTTAGAAAGCCCGTTTAGAATCACGATAACCGGTTTAAATAACGCGGTGAAAATACGCTGAAGGGGAGTCACCACCCGGGCAACTTCAAAAGGTTTCGCTAGCGCCAGATTTTTAGGAAACAGCTCCCCAAACATCATAGAAAAAGCATTTACCAGTACCAGAGCCACCACCACGGCGATCGCAGTCGCCAACGAAGCCGCTACTCTTTTATCCTGCAAAAGCTCTGAAAACAAAGAGGTAAGCGCATTTTGAGTGGTGTACCCCAAAAGGATAGTGGTGAGGGTGATTCCCACCTGCGCCCCAGAAAGCTGGGTTGATAAATGCCGCAGAGCTTTAAGCACTCCGGCGGCTCCTTTTTCTTTGCGTTTCACCCGCCCTTCTATCTGAGCGGGATCAAGGGCCAACATAGAGAATTCAGCGGCAACGAATAGGGCTGTACCTATTGTCAATAGCACCCCTAAAAGCACCATCAACAGGTAGTAAATGCTAGTAGGCAACTACACCACCATCACCGGACCGGGGGTTAGGGCGCACAACAAACACCTCTTCAAGTAGGCAATCCGTAACTCATTTTAATAGCAAAGCACCACTCTTAGTAAAGCCTAAATAAACTCTCTCAATACCAAGAGAAACGCTAGGACTTTCGAACTAAATAGGCTTAATATCTTAGTGGATACTTTCGCACCATCCAGAAAAGGAAGCGCTATGCCTAATTCGGACGATCAAATGGATCAATCGGTAAGCCCGATCAACCAGGAAATCATTGATGATCTTTATGATAAGTACTGTGCCGATCCTCTATCGGTTCCCGAAGACTGGAGAGCATACTTCTCGGCTCTAGAGGCACGCAATGCACAAATAAAGGACCCTGAACCACAACAAAAAGCACGACACCAGGTAACTCCTCGCGAATCTGCAGTCGGGGGCCACGATGTTACCCGTTCGGATTTACCCCCGGCTCCCCCGGTGGCTGCCTCAGAACCAACTTCCCCCTATGTGGCACGGCAAACAGCTCTTGACTTAGGACCTGGCGGCTCTGTCGAAGAAGAAGATCAGGTGGAAAGGCTCCGTGGGGTAGCCAAGGCAGTGGTCAAAAATATGGATGAATCTCTGAAGATCCCTACCGCGACCTCTGCCCGCGAAATTCCTGCCAAGCTTTTAATCGAAAACCGCAAGGTAATCAACAGTCATCTGGCAGCCACTACTGGCGGCAAGGTATCCTTCACCCACCTGATTGGCTACGCCATTATTGAGGCGCTGGTGGAAATGCCCTCCATGAACGTTCGCTTCGAAAAGGACGAGGATGGCCGTGACTGTATCCGCAAATTTGCGCACGTTGGCTTCGGACTAGCGATCGACCTTCCTAAGGAGGATGGTTCCCGCTCGTTGATGGTACCGGTAGTTCACGATGCCGACACTTTAAACTTCAAGCAGTTCATTGACGCCTATGAAGATCTGGTTAAGAGGGCGCGCGCCGGCGAACTAAAGCCCGCCGATTTTGCGGGTAGCACGGTTACTTTAACCAACCCGGGCACTTTGGGCACTAAGCATTCAGTTCCGCGATTAATGGCTGGTCAAGGTGCGATCATCGGGGTGGGAGCTACTTCGTTCCCCGCAGAGTGGGCTGGCGCCTCGCCCTCGCAATTGGCAAATGCGGGAGTCGGACAGGTTATGACGATGACTTCCACCTACGATCATCGGGTTATTCAAGGCGCCGGATCCGGAGAGTTCCTGCGAATTGTTGAACAGAAACTTACTGGTCACGATGGTTTTTTTGAGCGGGTGTTCTCCACTTTGGGGGTGGCACATGAACCATATCAATGGGAGCGAGATTTCAGCTATGACGCAGTAACTGAGAAAGGCAAACCCGCCCGGATCGCCGAATTGATTCACGCTTATCGTTCCCGCGGGCACTTAGCTGCCAATACCGATCCCCTACAGCAACTTTTGCGACGCCACCCGGATCTATCTATCGGATCTTACGGACTCAGCGTATGGGACTTGGATCGGGTTTTCCCCACCGGTGGTTTTGCCGGTCGCGACACTATGAACTTGCGGGAACTGCTAGAACAATTGCGGGCCACCTATACTCAGGCAATCGGGATCGAATATATGCATATTCAGGATCCGGTCCAGCGCCGCTGGGTGCAAAGCCGCATCGAGAAACCCTCGAAGAAGCTTTCTAAAGAGGAACAGATGCATGTTCTAAGCATGCTTAATCACGCCGAAGCTTTCGAAACTTTCCTGCAAACCAAATATGTGGGACAAAAGCGTTTCTCGCTAGAGGGGGCAGAGTCCCTGATTCCACTGCTAGACAAGATGTTGTCTTGCGCTTCTCGGACTGGCTTGAAAGAAATCACCATCGGAATGGCGCATCGCGGGCGCCTAAATGTGCTCTCCAATGTGGCGGGTAAATCTTATGGCCAGATTTTCTCTGAATTCGAAGGCTACTTGGATCCGAACTCGACCCAGGGGTCTGGGGACGTGAAATACCACCTCGGCACTGAAGGGATCTATTCTACTGCCGAGGGCGAGGGCGTCCTGGTATCTTTAACTGCTAACCCCTCCCATCTGGAGGCTGCCAATGGAGTTACCGAAGGTATCACCCGTGCTAAACAAGACCGTTTAGGGGGTGGCAAAGAGGCAGAAAGCCAGGTTATGCCGATTCTTATCCACGGTGATGCCGCTTTTATTGGCGAGGGCGTGGTGCAAGAAACCTTGAATATGTCCCAGCTACGCGGTTACCGCACCGGCGGCACCGTGCACGTTATCGTAAATAACCAGATAGGTTTTACTACCGGGCCTACCTCGGGGCGCTCTACCCGCTACTGCACCGATTTAGCGAAGGGCTTGCAGGTTCCAATCTTCCACGTTAACGGGGACTTCCCGCAGGAGGTAGTGAAGGCAGCCCTCCTGGCCTTCGACTTTAGGCAGGAGTTCCATAAGGATGTAATCATCGACATGGTCTGCTACCGTCGACGTGGACATAACGAGGGTGATGACCCCTCGATGACCCAACCAGTCCTGTATTCCTTGATCGATCGCCTTCCCACCACCCGGGAGGTCTATACCCGCAACCTGATTGGACGGGGTGATTTGAGCGAGGAAAAGGCAGAGGAAGCCTTGCAGGAATACCACGATGATTTAAACAAAATTTTCCAAGAAACACGGGAAAAGAAAGAGTTCGATGCCGCCGAGCATGACGACACCACTAATCCCGGTGGCGATACTCGCTGGGTAATGCCCACCTCGCAACAACCCGGGCAAGGGATGATGATCGGGTGGACCTCGGCCATCAGCCGCGAAGAGGTCGAACGAATCGGCCAATCCCAGGTGCGGGTACCACAGAATTTCACTCCCCACCCCAAGATTATGAAGGTGTTGCAAAAGCGGGAGGTCATGTCCCGGGAAGGCAAGATCGACTGGGGTATGGGCGAAATGTTGGCCTATGGTTCGCTGCTGATGGAAGGCACTAATGTTCGCCTCGGGGGACAAGATTCACGCCGCGGTACTTTCTCGCATCGTCATGCCGTAATTCATGACTATGAAAATGGGCGCGAATGGACGCCGCTGAACTTCCTTACCGAAGATCAGGCTAGCTTCCAGGTATACAATTCTCCGCTCTCCGAGTATGCTCCACTGGCTTTCGAGTACGGTTATTCGGTAGAGTCCCCGGAAACCTTGGTACTTTGGGAAGCCCAGTTTGGGGACTTCGCTAACTGTGGCCAGGCAGTTACCGACGAGTTCGTTTCCTCCTCTTTCCAAAAGTGGAACGAACGCGCAGGATTGGTAATGTTGCTGCCGCACGGTTACGAGGGACAAGGCCCAGATCATTCCTCGGCTCGCATAGAACGCTACCTGCAACTATGTGCCCAAGAAAATATGTGGGTATGTCAACCCTCAAATCCGGCGAATAACTTCCACATGCTACGCACGCAAGCCTATCAACGGCCACGCAAACCCTTAATTGCCTTCGAACCAAAACAGTTGCTGCGCCTGGCGGCTGCGGCCTCTCCGGTGGAAGAATTCATTTCCGGTCAATTCCATCCGGTCATTGGCGAGGTTGATGAGCGAGTTACCCGGCCATCGCGGGTGCTGCTATGTACCGGCCGCATCTACTATGACCTAGTCAAAGAGCGGGCAAAGCGGGAACGTTTCGATATTGCTATAGTCCGCCTCGAGCAGTTGTATCCACTGCCGGCAGCCGAACTGCTGGAAGTGCTCAACACCTGGGGCGATTTACCACTCACCTGGGTGCAGGACGAACCGCAGAATCAAGGTGCCTGGCCGTTTATGGCTTTACATCTTCCGGGAGCTATCGCTAAAGCGCTTCAGGTGGTCTCACGCCCGGAAGCTGCCTCCCCAGCAGCTGGTAATGCCAAGCTACATAAAGCGGAAAACACCGTTTTAATGGAGAAGGCTTTCGCCTAGTTCGTTACTGGAAAGAGTTTTGGGGGTGGTGACTTAAAGTCACCACCCCCAAAAACTTATACCGCTATCTGTTAGCGGTAACTAAATGCTTTTTGTTAGCAGTTAGGCCGTTTGCCGTGATTGGCGGCACTGGTACGGCGAGTTTTACGTTTACGTCCACGTTTAGACATCTTTTGCACCTTCCCAAATAAAAATCAACGTCCCTAGTTTTACACATGATTAGCCCATTTTGGAAACTGACGGGGCAGAAGCGAAAAATATTACCCTTAAGACAGCGCTAGCTAACCTTGAGAAGAATCTTCGCGGTAGTGCTGTTCTTCGTAGGAAATCCGCATCCCAACTGATTGCGTATACACGGACAGGCTTTTAACTATCCGTGTCCGCAAAGTTGCAGGAGCGATGGTTTCATGACACAGACACTTCCGCAAATAATAAGCAATATCTATGGCTTCACCTTCGAGAATTTTCCGGCAACAAGGGCATTGGGTGATATGGAGAGCTTCTTCTTCACTAAGTTCGCGAGACTGTTCCGCGGCAAGCCTAAATAGATCGCGCTCACATGGTTCTTTGCTCATTACTTCACCCCAATTCCGTACTCGCGGGCATACTCAGATAGTTCTTCGCGCAGCTGACTGCGTCCCCGATGAAGCCTAGACATTACCGTACCCAGTGGAATGTCTAGAATCTGCGATATTTCCTTATAGCTAAACTGTTCCACATCCGCCAGGTACACCACGGCCCGGTGTTCATCGGAAAGTTTGTCAAAGGCCGCCTGGATAGTTTCATTAGGGAGGCGCTCCAAAGCGAGAGTTTCCGCCGAGGGCATGCCTTCTGGATGATGTAGTGAGTGCGCTGCTTGGTCCTGATCAGAAATCTCGCCGGAACCGTCCTCTTGGGGACGCCGGGTCTTTAAACGGTACTGATTCAAGAAGGTATTAGTCATGATCCGGTACATCCAGGCTTTGAGGTTAGTGCCTGAACGGTACTGGTTGAACTTTCGAAAAGCCTGCATATAGGTGTCCTGGACCAAATCTTCGGCATCTGCAGGTTTACGGGTAAGGCGCAGTGCTCCCGCGTAGAGCTGATCTAGTAACGGTAGTGCTTCCTCGCTAAATCGTTGCGCCGCGAGGGAGTCATTATCTCCCGCAGCCACCGCTGGGGAATCACTAGAGTCTGGGGGATTTCCTGCTTTGGTCTGCCGACGGTCGGTATCTACCTTTTTCGGGGAGGCGGCAAGGTCCATCCGATCCAGAGGCAGGGTTTCAGTTTCCATCAGCTCTATTCTAACCAGGTTTCAACGCTGTCACTTTGGGTATTTAAACTCCCAACGGCTAGAAATAGCTAGCTGCTTGGGTAAGAATAGAGACATGGCTAATAGGTATTCACTTTCTCGTGCGCTGATTGCAGCGCCTTTAATTATTGAGGGAATCGACGCGGTAAGTAACAGCGATAAGCATGCACACCTGGCCCAATACCACCTAGAAGTCATGGAAAAGAACGGTCTACCACCCCTGCAAATGAGTGATCTGAAAACTATGGCTAAGGTATGCGGGGTAGCAGTAACCGTTTTAGCGTTACGGATGGCTACTACTCGCCGTTCTCCCCTAGTCACCAGTGCCTTAGTACTGGCAAATGGGGCTGCCACCATAGTTAACGGCTGCCAACAGGGAAAAATTGATCTTTTTAGAATTGCGCAGGGGCTGGCGCTCCATGCTGGTCTTACCTCCCAAATTTTCCCCGCTAGACAGGACTAAACCTTGACTATTTGGAAAGCCCCCGTTCAAAGCGCCCCTTTGAATGCTCGAATCAGCCTGCCGCCCTCTAAATCTTTAACTGCCCGTGCTCTGGTTTTAGCCCTGCTGGCTAAAGAGCCTACTTTTATTGCTAATCCCCTGCATTGCCGCGACACCGATTTAATGATTGCCGGTATCAAAGAGTTCGGAGCCCAGGTTGCTGAACAATCTGACGGAATCCTAGTCACTCCCCCAGCTAAGCTAACCCCCCAAACCGGGGTGGTCGAATGCGGTCTGGCCGGTACGGTTATGCGTTTTTTGGCACCGGTGGCTCTGCTGAGCGGGCAGCCGGTACATTTTCAAGGGGATGAAGCTGCCAACGCGCGTCCGATGAAAGGACTACTAGATGCCCTTTCCCAGTTGGGAGCCCGCTTTAGCGATATGCCAAACCCGGGGCATTTACCTTTTACTATCAGCGGGCAGGTTACCCCCAGCGACCAGCTGCAACAATTGCGATTAAACGCCGCTGCCTCTTCCCAATTTGTCTCTGCCCTACTATTAGTCTCGCCAGCTCTTCCTTTTGAGCTGCAAATCGAGGTGGATTCAGTTCTGCCTTCTATTCGTCATGTGGAAATGACTATCGAAGAGGTAAATGCCCGCGGCGGAGAAATCGAAAACTTAGGCGGAGAAACTGGGGATTGGAATACTCGTCAGATTCGCCATTTATGGCGCTGTCATCCTGCTTCATTGCGTGGAGGAGAGCGCCATATCGAGCCCGATCTAACTAATGCCGGACCTTTCCTGGCTGCAGCTATGATTTGTGGAGGGCAAGTCACCATCCCTGATTGGCCAGCAAAAACTTTCCAAGCAGGGGATGCTTGGCGGCAACTACTGACTCCTATGGGGGCACGGATTTATCGCTCTCCGGAGGGCAGTTTGGTTTGTCAAGGGCGCGGAGTTATCGGGGGAACCCGCAGTGACTTGGAGGCTCTCGGGGAGCTAACTCCTACCTTGGCGGCGCTGTGTGCTTTGGCGGTGGAACCTTCAAAACTTACCGGGATCGGGCATCTGCGCGGACACGAGACTGACCGCTTAAACGCCCTCGAAACGGAAATTAAACGTCTGGGAGGTAAAGCTCAAGCCAGTGAAACTACCCTCCGGATTTCTCCGGCACCTTTACACGGTGATTTAGTGCAAACCTATGGTGATCATCGGATGGCGATGTTTGCTGCTCTGATCGGTTTGCAAATTCCCGGGGTGCAGATTGCAGATATTGAGTGCGTGAGTAAAACTTTCCCGGATTTTACTGCCACTTGGGAAGCCATGCTGGCCGGTGCTAATGGCGCGGCGTGATATTGGCACCGACGATCCCAGGGTTAGAGTTCGTCCTGCTCGTTCCAAACCACGTCGCTCAAAAAAGCAGGTAGATTATTCGGCTAGTCCCACTGCTTTTG
>CAMYAU010000045.1 GCA_947253735.1 uncultured Varibaculum sp.
TAGGGTTTAGCCACGATACCGTTCCTCCGCTATTGGTACAGGCAGCCCGGAAAACCGGTCTTAACCTGATTGAGGTCGCCCCCGATCAGTCTTTTGTGGCGATTTCCCAAGAGGTGGCGCGGATGATCGAGGTCGAAGCCACCTCTGGGAAATATAAGCTTACGGCTTTGCAGCAGCGCCTGATCCAGGCATCTGCGCAGCCGCGCAGTGTAGACATGATTACCGGGGAGCTAGCGCGGGGGATCGGCGCACGAATAATAATCAGAGATAAGGCAGGCAGGATAATAACGCAGGCGGCCGCGCCCACGTTGAGCGCTGATTTAGGGAAGTTTGCAGAACAATCTTTGGAGAGATTTTCCGCAAACACCTCCCAGCTTTCCTTTGAAACCGCGGAAGGCTATTGTCTTTTCACTGCGATTAACGCCCTCGGGCAGGAAACTGCCTGGTTGCAAGCCTGTTGGGGTGTTTTCCCCCAACCCTGGCAGCAGCAGGCGCTCTCCCAGGCCTCCTTGTTAATCGCTTCGGCTCTAGCTAACTCCCGGTTTGTTTCTGGCTATCATGGGCGCCTGTTGCAGCGGGCATTTGAACTGTTACTTTCTGGGGAGCTGGGGGCGGCACAGATTCTTACCGAGATGGCGTTTCCAGACGCTCGCGCGCTTAGTGGGCGCTATGTTCCGGTGGTAGTAGCGGGGGAGGAGGGCGCCCTGCGGGCACTCACTGCCAGAGTGGAACGGGCAGTAACAAAAACTATGCCTCCGCCGCTGTGGCGTTTTCACGCCTCCCATCTGGAAATGGCGATTCCGCTAGCAGCGTTGCCGCTAACTTTGTCGAACTTCTCTCGCAGAGAGTTTTCTACTTTGCGAGCCGGGGTGGGGCAGGATTACCCAATCTCGCGGTTTAGTGCCGGCCTAGCGGGAGCACGCCAAGCCTTGCGGCATACCGGAACTACCCAGCAAGTCGCCCGCTGGGCGGAGATTTCTCGTTCCGGACTATTGCGGGTGATAGGCAGGGAAACGGTAGCGGCGTTCTCTCAGCAATTCCTGCTGCCCTTACGGGGAGATGCAGACCTGCTGGCGCTGCTGGAACAGTATGTCGCCACTAAAGGTAACCGGCAGCAGATGGCCAATACCCTGGGGCTGCACCGGAATACGGTGGCGAAGCGGCTGGATAAACTGCAGAGCAAATTAGGGATTAACCTGGCAGAAGCCGGTGCCCAAGCCTCCGCCTGGGTAGCCCTCCAAGGACGCGATTCCTAGCGTTCTTCCCGGAGTTTGCGAGCCGTGAGCAGTGCGGCTCCTGCCAGCGCTAAGAGCGCGGAGATCAAAGCCAAGGTGGCTCCGTTCGCGCCGGTCACCCGCAAGGAAGAAGGCGCCGGACCAGCCGCAGAGCTAGACCCTGCAGAAGAACCACCTGCCATATAGGCATCGGCAGGTGCTTCGGTGGCTCCGCCGTTGTGGCCAGCTGACGGCTGCGTAGTGCTTCCACCGTTCTCACCCGGTTGGGGTTCAGCGGTGGGCTCGGTGCTGGGCGTGGTCGGCTCGGTAGTCGGATTATCAGTAGGCTCCGTAGTCGGAGGTACTTCTGCCGGGTTAACGAGTGGGCTCGTCGCGTTTTGTGACCACTTACCGTCCGTCCCCTTACTAAAGGACAGTGTTTGCGGAGCTGCCAGTTTCATACCTTTGGCAGTCGTTAGCTGCTCTAGGTGGTACTGCAAGGTTACGTCGTCAACCTTTACTTTATATGCACCGACAGCATCATTTAGGTCATTGCGTACCGCGAAGGTGGTGGGGCCCCTGACAAAATCCGTGACCTTAAAGGCAGCCGCAGTATTGGGCTCCCCATCTGTTCCCAGGGGAGTGATCTGGAAAGAAGTCCCGGCTACTGGATTGCCCTTTGAATCAAGGACCTTCCAGGTGAGTTCCCCGCTTGGCTTGGTAGCCTGCTTGCTATTGCTAATCACCAGCTTTCCCTCACTAAGGTGAACCCCGGTGTCATCTACCGAAACCTGGGCTTTCCCACCCTCATAACTGATGGTGTAGATCCGGCTATCTTTTTCGTAACCTTCCGGTGCGGCGATCTGCTGCAACTTATAGGTCTTATCCTGATTCAAAGTGGCCTGGAAAGAGGTGTCCGCCTTATTCTCCGTGACCGGAACAACGGTTTCACTGCCATCTTTCAGGGAGAAGCTGCCGCCAGATAAAGACTTCTTCGAATCTTTATCTACCAGTTTCCAAGTGAACTGGGCGTCCCCCATCACCGGGGTGTTTTCAAACTTGAGGCCGCTTCCTTCTACGTTTTGGAGGTAGCGTTCGTCAGCTTGCTTCGTGAAAGTTACCACCTGGGCGCCGGTCTTTAAAGCAAAATCAAGGCTGGTGGTTAACTGTTCCACCTGGTACTTACGGGAACCATCCGGGACTACTACCCGGTACTGCCCCTCGCCCTTATGCAAATCAAGACTGACCGCCGTGGTGGCATCAGACACGGTGAAAGCTTTCGCCGAATCCAAGGTCGTACCATCAGCCTTAAAGGGAGTGATCTTAAAGGAAGTGCCTGGCACATACTGGGTAACATCCGCAGAAGAAACTACTTCCCAACGGATCTCTGCCGGAGTGGGCAGCTTGACGTTCTTAATGACCAGAGCCGCCGCGGTCAGGGTCTGCCCATCTATCTGCGGCTGGTAAGTATCACCCTTGGCTACGAAAGTAAGCTTATAGCTGGCCTTATCAGCCGCATATCCATTGGGAGCCGTAGTTTCGGTCAAAGTGTAGGTCTTCTTGGGATCCAGATTAGACGCGCTGTAAGTCCCCGGATCAGCCGCATCTTGCGAGGTGACCGTGAGCGGAGTTTCCCCACCGCTCAAGGTAAATACTGCCCCATTGAGGCTCTTGCCGGCAGTGTCGGTTAGTTTCCAAGCAAAAGAAGTAGTGGCCGGAGGCTTCGGTAGTGCCACATTAGTGAAGGTAACCATATTGGTTTCTTTACCGGCAACCACCGCGGCCCAGATGCCGCCAGCCTCGTCCTTTGGTGCGAAACTAATTTCATAGGAGGTGACTTCACTGAGCTTGTAACCTTCGGGGGCGGCAGTCTGGGTGAGGGTACATGCTTTCTTGGTGGGATCTAAAGAAACGCTATAGGTGCCCGAGGCGCTACCTGCCGCGGGGATCTCTATCTCTTGAGAGCCGCAAGCCAGTTTGAAGCTGCCGCCGGGCAGCAGGTTCTTAGCGGCATCTTGCAGCTTCCAGTTGAAAGCTACCGGCTGGGGAGGAAGCGGGGTCTTAGTGTTTTGCACGACAAAAGCATCGCCGGTTACCGCTGTACCGTCGACTTTTGCCTGGTAGCCCTGCGAGGTCTTTTCAAAGGTAACGGTATGTCTGGTTTGCTGCGGCAGGTCATAGCCCTTGGGAGCTGCGGTTTGGGTCAGCACATAGTTCTTAGCCGGATCCAGGTCGCTAGCTGTGAAAGTACCGGAAGCAGAATCTGGTACGGTAACTGCCGCGCCATCTTTTTCCTTCAAGGTGAACTGCCCGCCGCTTAGTGCCTGGCCTTTAGAATCTTGCAGTTTCCAGGTGAATGCGGTTTTTTCTGGCTGAGGAGCCGGGGGAGTAACCGTATCCTCGCACTTAGTCACTGCTTTCACCACGGTGTCGGTGCTCAGCTTTGCCTGAGCGATCTCGGCCTCACCAGTCGCGGTGCCGTTCAGTTCCCAATGATCCACCGCGCAGCTCTTACCAGAAACCTCAGGTTGGGTGACTGCCGGTAGGGTCCCGATAGCAGTGTTTGGGGGCAGGTAGCGCGCAGTGCTGTAAGCCGGAGGGAGGGAGCCGCCCTCTCCGCCAACCTGGAAGTCGAGCGAGTGACCCGGCGCCCAAAGCAATCCGTCCTGGGTGTAAATTGACCCGTTAACCGGGAAAATAAAGGCATCTGCCGCGTTCTTATCGCCGTGATAGGCGAACAAGCTGGGGGTTACCCCTGATTGCAAGTAGTATTTCCCAGTCTTGGGTACCGACAGCGCCAAGTTGTTGTAAAGGGTGCTGGTAAGGGCGGAAGAAAGTACGGTTTCACCTTCGGTATTAACCAGTGAGAACGGCACGGACTGCTTATCCCGGGTGAGTTTGTCTACCGCAGTAGTCAGCCCCAGGGTTTGGGGATTTCCGGAGCCAGTAGCCTTACCATCGGCGAAACGCAGATTCAGTACCTGCCCCTTGCCTCCGGTGGTATCGAGCGGCATGTTCTGTCCCTTAAGCAGGGCATAGGTGCCACGGTCGGTGCTGCCATCAGTGCGGGGAGATCCAACAGGCGAGGTCACGCGGATCTTAGCGTCGGATTCCAACTTAGCGGTAACGGTGTTACCCCCGCCGCTGCTCTTGAAACCCAGCCCCACTCCGGAGCTGGCTTGCCCACCGATCAAATCCAGATTGGGACTGCCGGAAAGCGTAATCTGAGCAGGAACTTTAGTCTGGTAGCCGGAGCCAATCGCTGCTCCGAAACCGTAACCAAGTTTTTGAGTTTTTAGCGAGACTGGCTGTACAACGGCCTGCACGGTGGGGGAGCCAGAAATAGTGACCTGGAAAGGCTCGGTTACGTAAGGGTCGATGAAACCAGCACTGCCGATGACCGCCCCATCGCGGCGTCCAAACACTTTCGCGGTTACATTCGCCTGGTCAGTTAGACTTACCTGCCCGGAACGGTTAGCGGCAGAGCCAATAGCTCCGTTAACCGCGGAGTACTTTTCGGCGGAATCCTTAGCTGTTTCTGCATTTACCCGCGCATTCCCAGAAATAATCACCTGGTTTTGTGCGGCTCCGCGAATCGTGTCCTCGTTCAAACGGGAGTTGCCTGCGAAGATCTGTTCTGACGGGAGGCCGCCGGCCCCGATAGCGGGAGATTCTCGTACTACCCCCAGGGCATCAACCTGGGCGTTACCCGAAATGGTGACTTTAGAAGTTCCGGAGGCATAACCTCCGCCAATCGCGGCACCCCTCCCATTCGAATAGGCTGTTACCTGTGCTGTTCCGGAAATTTTCACGTTTACATTGGCGCTGTCAGGCCCAGACCCGATAGCAGCGATATCTCCGGCCTTAGCGAGGGTGGAATCAGCCGTACCCACTGTTACTTTGCCGCCACTAATCGCTACCTCGCAGCCTGGAGCCTGCGGCCAGCCGAGATCTGCAAAGTTTTCGTTCCAGTTACCGACCCCGCGGCAACCAATATTCATCGCGCTATTACCGGTGTCACCGGCAGCCGGGGTGACCTGGACGTTGCCACCAGAGATATTTACCCGCGCATACGGTTGAGTGAAAATATCTTTTACCTGCCCCTCCGAATCTTGCATGGGGGTAGTGAAACTGGCTGCACCCAAGGCGGTATGGTTGCCGTGAGCGTTGATTTGTCCGCCGCTGACGTTAATGCTTACCGTCGCGTTCTTCTGGGCCCAATCAGATCCGGTAGAAGCCGGCATTTTAACCGCACCGCGACCAGTACCGATGAACGCTCCGTCATAGGTGCCGGTACCTGTTTTCGACAAGTTAACGGTGCCGTCCTTGACGTTAATAGTGCCGCCTGCGCTCCAGGGGGTTTCGTCATAGTTGTTGAGCCAGCGCGGATTAGTTTCCGGTTTGACCTCGTAATAAGCGCCACCCGATCCAATCAGGGATGCGCTTTGAGAAGATCCCTTGAGGTTCAAGATACCACCCGCAATATTGATGGTGCCGAAGGCGGAGAAATGCTGGGTACCGATCAGGGCAGCTTGCGAAAGAGGAGAAGCGGGATTGTCCAGGTTCAACACCCCGGAGCCCTCCTGGCCGATATTCAGGGTGGTATCTGCTTTTACCTGTACTAAAGGCAGGGGAACCGGAGATTCTTTGGTGGCGCTTTCCGAGGAAGCGCCCTGGCGGGTGAAAGTATTTTCCCCGCTAAAAGCCAGGCGGTTGTGGGCATTGTTGTCCCCAGCGGTGACCATAGCTAGGTCCGGGTGGGAAGAGTTGTCGATGTTGAGATTGTTTAGCGTCAGGGTGTGACCTGCGTTGACCAGGAAAGATAATCCCTTAAAAGTCTTGCTAGTCGCGCCAGTTACCGTCACGTTGGCGCCAACCGTCAGGGTACGGCCCGCGGCATTTTCGGGCAAAGCGGAATCGCTGAGGTTAATATCCCCGGTAATAACGGTGCCAAGCTGATCCCAGGATTTGATGACTTTACCATTGGCAGCATTAGCGACACCTACCGCTAAAGCTGGACCGATCAGGGCTATCATGTATCCGATCAGGGAGAGGGCGAGAACGAGCGCCGTAGGGCGCTTGACTGAGGGATTGCGCATCAAAACTCCTGCTGATTTCCTTGAGGTCACAAAGATTACAATTCTGTAACGACCCTATCAGAAATTAGGGTAAAAACGCTAGTGGATTTGCCCTAAAAAAATTGCTATTTTTGCTGGTTAAAGTGACTGTGGTAGAAGTAGCATTAGCGCCTCTAAGGGTATGCTTACCCAGTCTGGGCGTTGTTCCGCTTCGTAGCGCACTTCATAGAGGGCTTTTTCCACTTCAAAAGCCCTTAAAATCACCAGAGCAGGATTAGCAAGTTGGTCTTCACCAAAATATCCGGACAGGAACGCTAGACGGGCTCGATTAAGCCAATCTCCATCAGCGCCGCCTTCTACCCGGGCATAATCAAAAGAACGTAACATTCCAGCAATATCGCGTTCTACCTGGTCGGGGGCAGTGCGTTCTTCCAGGGGGCGCAAAGGTTCGCCCTCGAAATCAATCACATACCAGCTGTCAGAGCTGTATAGACACTGTCCTAGGTGATAGTCCCCGTGTACCCGTTGGGTAGGTGGCAACGCTCCCAGACCGGTCAACGCTTGGGCGAGGCGATCTACTTCCTCCCCGATTTGCGGATGTTCTCGCAGCTGCGGATAAGCTGCATCCGCCTGCTGATACTGGTGGCGTAAGCGAGTAGCCAGCATAGTGCCCGAGGCGGGATCTTCGCCGGGGCCAAAAGCCTCCAATAAGTGGCGATGCATGTCTGCAGTGGTCTGTCCCAATTTGCGGGCCAACTCTGTGGGGTCTTCGCCGTTGCGCGCTAGGGAACAAATCATTTTGAAACCATCGCGGGCCTCATCTAGGCGGATCGCCGCGCAAGCCGTGGTGACCTGTTGGGGTTGGCCATCTGGATCCCACAGGTTTAGCTGAGAGTATCCGCGCGGCTGCGGCACCCCTTTCCAGCCGGTGCGAGCCAGCTCCAGCGGTACGGTCACCTCCGGGTTCGCTCCGGTCACCAACACCCGGAAAAACTTGATAATCGTCGGATATTTACCGCCCAGTAGCACTGACGAATTAGACTGCTCACCGCTTAAAACTTTGCTATCTGAACTGGCCTTAAGTAGCTGGGGCAGTAGATCTTCGGCCTCTGACAACAACGGTAAGGTCCCGGCTTGATGGGTGGAACGGATCCAATAGTGAATATAGGCGGGACAATAGGGGGCATCAATTAGGTAACCCGGGTTCTTCGAGGGATAGGCGGTGCGCCCAGCAACCCCCTCACTATCCCAATCAGCAACCAACGCCAGAGGGAGGTGATACCAGACTCCCCGCGCCTCTAAAATTAGTAAGCGGAACTGCGGATCATCGAGTTCGCGATAATCTAACACCCGCACCTGGGAGCGCTCCAAATGGGAGGGAAACCAGCGTCGCAGGGTTAGGTAGTCCCAGATCGTGTCGATGATAGCGTCTCTGCTGGGCCATTGCGGTTGGCTACTAGGGGACTCAGTGGTCATCTTTATTCTCCTTTAGCGCCGAGAAATCTAAGGCCGGGTAAGAGTCAGCGGCCATCTGGGCGTCTTTATCAGGCTGCGGTGAGGCTACCGGGGTAGCGCTGTGAACAATCACCGGCAAGGAAGTACTGGTAGTTGGGGGTTCTTTTTCTCTATTTTTCAGGTCTTGCGCCTGTTCGGGGGTAAAAAGCTCCAACCAATAAAAACCGTGGCGGTTCATGGTGACGGTTACGGTTTCATCTGCGTCCACCGCGGGGAACCAACCCCCGTCGAAGGCTTCACGTAGACACCAGCTGGCCATACCCGGCAGGGATAGCCGCGCCGCTACTGCGCCCTCACCCAAGTTATATACACAGAGCACCGTAGAGTTCTGGTCGCGGCGAATAAACGCCAACACCGAGTCTTGATCCGTGCCCACCTGCGATAATGAGCCTTGCCCAAAACAGCTAAGGCGGCGGCGTAGATGGATAGCTCCGCGCAACCAGTGCAGCAGGGAAGTGGGGCGCCCCAGGGATTCTTGCACGTTAATGGTGCGGTTATCCCAACCGGGAGCATCAATCAAAGGCACTAGGAAAGTTTCCGGATCTGCGGTAGAAAAACCGGCGGTAGCGGAAGTGTCCCACTGCATGGGGGTACGTACCCCGAACCGGTCCGGCAACCAAATATTGTCACCCATCCCGATTTCGTCTCCGTAATAGAGGAAGGGGGAGCCGGGCATAGACAGCAAGAGGGCATGGGCGAGTTCTATTTTGCGGCGCGATCCCCCTAAAAGGGGAGCGAGGCGGCGACGAATCCCCACATTTGCCCGCATCCGGGACTCGGGTGCATACCAGGAATACATGTCTTCGCGTTCCTGGTCAGTAACCATTTCCAGGGTGAGCTCATCGTGATTACGCAAGAAAGTGCCCCATTGGGAACCCGCCGGCAGCTCGGGCAGTTCCGCCAAGATTTGCCGTAGCCCTTTCGAAGACCCGGTACGTAGCGCCGCGAAAAGTTTTGGCATTAGGGGGAAATGGAAACAAATATGGCACTCCGGATTGGATTCAGTACCGAAATAGTCAATCACATCCAAGGGGGGCTGATTGGCTTCGGCCACCATCAAAGTTCCCGGGAACTCCGCGTCCACCATTTTGCGGAGTTCACTCACAAACCAGTGAGTTTTCGGCAGGTTTTCGCAGTTAGTTCCGTTTTCTTCAAAGAGATAGGGGATCGCGTCCAGGCGGAAACCGTCCACCCCGGTGCGGCACCAATAGCGCACCACGTTCATTACTGCCGCTTGCACCTGAGGATTCTCGAAGTTCAAATCCGGTTGGTGGGAAAAGAAACGGTGCCAATAGTACTGTCCGCGTACCTCGTCATAGGTCCAGTTAGAAGTCTCAGTGTCGATAAAAATGATTCGGGCATCCCGATATTCCTGGTCGCTATCGCGCCAGACATAAAAATCCCCGTATTCGCCCTCGGGATCTTTACGGGAAGCCTCGAACCAAGGATGCTGATCAGAGGTGTGGTTAACCACGATATCAATCAAGATTCGGATCCCGCGTTCATGAGCAGCCTCCACCAGGGCAGTGAAGTCCTCCATCGAACCGAAAGCTGGATTAACATCGGTGTAGGCGCTGATATCGTAGCCGCCATCGCGCATCGGCGAGGGATAAAACGGTGGCAGCCACAGGCAATCCACTCCCAGCCAAGCCAGGTAATCCAGACGCGAAATTAGCCCCTGGAAATCACCGACCCCATCCCCGTTAGAATCCGAAAAGGCCTGGATCAACACCTCATAGAAAACGGCGCTGCGATACCAACCTGGATCCTGAGCCGGGGAGAGAACCGCCTGGGAAGCCCGGCGCGGCAACAATAATTTGCCCAGGTTATCGCGTTCCTCGCTGATGGCTTCGCTCAAGAAATACTCCTCTTAAATGTTTCAGTTTAGGAAGCTTCAATGGACATAATATGGGCAGGACGATCATAGGGGTTGAGCTCAAAGTAGTTAGCTGCCCCCCAATCGTAAACTTTCCCATCTAGCTCATCACGGACTTTAAAGAAGGACGAGGACGAGCCGCTGATCTTTAGAGCCGATAGATCCAGGTGGATAGCGCCAATCGCGGTTTCATTAGGATTCAGGTTGACCACCACGATCACGGTATCAGCGACCCCGGTGGGAGATTCCCAAGCATCCAGGTGCCGGGAGAAACAAACTACTCCCGGATGGGTGGTTTCATGAATCTTTAAGTTCCGCAGACGCTGCAAGGCCGGGTGACGGCGGCGAATCCCATTTAAAGTAGTGAGCAAACCCATCATTTCTTGCGCGGTTTTCCCGGAATAATCACGCGGCTTGTACTGGTATTTCTCGTTATCTATTTGCTCTTCAAAACCGGGACGTTGCACATTTTCTACCAGCTCATAGCCGTTATAAATCCCCCAGCTGGGCGAGCCGGTCGCGGCCAAAACTGCCCGCATCTTGAAAGCCCGCATCCCCCCGTCAACCATGATTTGGGTCAAAATATCGTGGGTGGTGGGCCAGAAGGAAGGCCGCATATAGGGGCTGGAATCCCAAGCCACCTCGCGGAAGTATTCTTCGATCTCTTTCCGGGTGTTTCTCCAAGTGAAATAGGTATAGGACTGGTGGAAACCTACCTGCGCTAAAGTGCGCATCATCGCGGGGCGAGTAAAGGCCTCAGCCAGGAACAGCACCTCAGGATGTTTGTGATGGAACTCCGCCAAAATTTCTTGCCAGAACTGTACCGGCTTAGTGTGGGGATTATCCACCCGGAAAATTGTTACCCCGTGATCGATCCATTTTTGAATCACATCCCGCACCGCGTTATACAAGCCGCGATAATCTTGATCAAAAATCAAGGGATAAATATCTTGATACTTCTTGGGAGGATTCTCTGCATAGGCAATCGTCCCATCCGGACGGTGCTTAAACCATTCCGGATGATCCTTCACCCAGGGGTGATCCGGGGAGCATTGCAACGCCAAATCCAGCGCCACTTCTAGCCCTAGCCCTTTAGCCTTCTTTACGAAGTAATCGAAATCATCGAAATTGCCCAGGTCAGGGTGAATCGCATCGTGACCACCCTCGGGGCTACCAATACCGTAGGGAGAGCCCGGATCATCCGGGGTGGCCTCCAAAGAATTGTTGCGGCCCTTACGGAAAGTAGTTCCGATCGGATGGATTGGGGTTAAATAGGCGACGTCAAAACCCATCGAGGCAATGCGGGGCAGATCCGCAGCCGCAGTGCGCAAGGTTCCTGAATGCCAATGGCCTTCCTTATCTTGATAGGCGCCGATAGAGCGGGGGAAGATTTCGTACCAAGAACCATAGAGGGCGCGTTCACGGTCAACCCGCAAAGGATAAGTACGAGAGGATTCCAGCAGGTCACGCAGAGGGAATGCCCGGAAAACTCCCCTGATTGAGGAGTGGAGCCCCACTGAGAGACGCTCTTGAGCAGGACGCGACTTATCCCGCATCGCTTTAGCCGCATCCAAGAGGTGAGCGGCGCTCTTAGCATCTGGCGCCTGCTGGGTGGGATTATTCACGGCCTCCCCGTGGGCCGCGCGCTCAAAAAGTCGCGCCCCCAGCTCGAACTCCATCTCCACATCTTGATCCGCCTGCACCTTAATAGAGGCTTCTTTCGCCCAAGTCTGATAGGGGTCGCAGAAAGTATCGACCCTAAAAGCCCAATCCCCAACAGTAGTGGGTTTTATCCAGGTCTCCAGCCGATCCAAACCGGGAGCCACATCGTACATCCGCGCCCGCATAGTTTCTTTGCCTTGCGGATCCAACAATACGACCTCTGCCCCTAAAGCGTCGTGGCCTTCCCGGAACACGGTGGCGCGCACCGGGAAAG
>CAMYAU010000046.1 GCA_947253735.1 uncultured Varibaculum sp.
CTATTATTCCCCTCAACCCGGGGGTGAGATCCCAGGAGGGGGTAGGGAACCGCGGGAAAATCGCAAAAAGCAAGTAATCCTGTCGATACTTATCGGGGTGGTAGTAGCGGTCGCGCTCGTGTCCGGAATTGCCTATGTGCTTAGTGATAAGAACAAACCGAAAGTAACTGTCGCCAGCAGCTCCATTAGTAAAACTACCACCGCTACCAAGACCCCGACTCCCGAGATTACGCGAGTAGAATTACCAGGTCCTGGCGCCTGGCTATGGCGAGGGGGAGCAATGATAACTGGAGTCTCCAATCAAGGCGAGCAAGAAAATCCGCAATATTCTTTTAAAGTTTGGACTCCAAAGCTGAAAGATAAAACGGTCGATTGTACATTTTCCCCGGTGCAAAACGGAGAAAAGATAACGTCCCAAGATATTTCGGTAACCGCTACCTATGGAGATGATCCCACAGTTTTTGTGGTGTATACGGTGCTTAATAAGGCGGTGGGGACTTCCCCAGAAACGGTGCACCTTTATGCGCAACAAATAGATTTGCCCTCCTGTGAAGCAAAATCCCGCATAGACCTGCAGACCGAGCCCGATAACGTGGTCAACGATCGTCAAGACTATAGTTTTAAGATCGTGGGAAAGTCAGAAAAATCGGTTGTGGTGGCAAAAACCTGGAGTAGTGAGTATAAGAAACCTGAAGCTTTATTTACGACGGTGCAGAAACATGTGCAAGTAATGTCGCTAACTGGTGGGCAGACTAAAGCTACTTCCCTGCAAGAACTAGCTGCCGACGAAAGCAAGTTTGCGATTTCAACTAGTGTTACTAATGATATCTACATGATTGCTACAGATAAACGGCGATTTTATTCTATCGATAGTAATAAGGTCATGTTTGAAATGCCAATAAGAATCGATGTCGGTAATTCCAGTTGCGACAGGCCGGTAGGCGATTTAGGTGTCTTAAACCTGTTTAGATTAAGCAGTAACCTATATTTATTCTCTTGTAAGACTGGTGGAGGTAACGACCATAGTTTGCCTAAAGTCTTTTTGGTAGACAACACCGGTAAACTTACCCCGTTGATTGGCCTACTTAAAGTTTCTGGAGACCATCCAGACTTTAGAACGGTTGCTCTCGAGCAGCTCAAAGATGGATCTGTGTTAATAACGTGTTCAGGAACCTCCCAAATTTTTCATCTGGGTATCGATGGAAAAGTCAGCGAAATCTTAGATAGTGCGCAGTGGGAGCGACTTTTGCACAGTGCTGGCAGCCATTTTGGAGTTACCAATTATTTAACCAATCAGTTCTATGTCCAGACCACCGACGAAATTTTGACTATGGATTTAACCGGTAAAAGTGGTAGAAAACTGGAAGTTGAACCCAAGGTTACCTCCACGAACGTGGATGTCACCAAAGTTAATTGGATTGCCTGGGAACCTACCGAGAGCAGCTCAAATTTAGGAGCGGTATTAACCACCGGAGCTCTTCCCAACGAATCTGAAACTAACCAGTAACTGGACTACGGGAACCATATAGATTCAATCGAAAAAATAGTCAAGGTGAAAGAATCTTGAGTTGAATCGGTCGTTTTAGTCAAAGATAGGTATTGAACGTATATCAATATGTTAGATTATAGGTTGTAAATATAGTTCCCACTCAAGTTTTTAGGAAAGTGTAATGACCGAAAATAGGCAGACAAATCCTCTTTATCCTAAGTCTCCTCAGCAGGGAATTCCGCAGGCGAGTCCCTATCCGCCTAGGCCGCAGATGCCGGGGATGCAGCAGAGTCCTTACGCTGGTGCTTCTCATCCTGGTCAACAGGTGGTTCCCCAGGCAGGCCCTTACCCGCCTAGGCCACAGATGCCGCAGATGCCAGGGATGCAGCAGAGTCCTTACGCTGGTGCTTCTCATCCCGGTCAGCAGGTGGTTCCGCAAGCAAGTCCCTATCCGCCTAGGCCGCAGTTTTCCACCTCTGCTGCTACTCCCGCTGCTCAACCAGGTTCCAACCCCGGCTCTAGTACTAACGTATATGTAAATGCGACTGCACCTGTAAAAACAAATGGCATAGGTACCGCAGGCTTTGTTTTGGCTCTTCTTGGAATTTTCTTATTCTGGATACCTGTTGCTGGTTGGATAATTTGGCTCTTAGGTGCCATATTATCTGTGGTCGGTATTTTCCGTAGTCCCAGAGGTCTGGCAATTGCTGGTACCGTACTCTCGTTCTTCGACTTAATTCTGCTGATAATTGCGGTGTCGGCAGTAGGTGGGCTAATCGGATATCTCTCATAAACAAAGATTAGGAAGCGAATCGGCTCCTTGTTTTTTGTTGTATTTCGGCACTGTGAGCCAAGGAAACTTGGCTAAGTCTTGGCCTGGATAAATCGTTATAAATTCGTTATCATTTCAGGGTTGGTTATTTTCCTGGAGGAATAAAAGATGGCTGAGCCTACTACCCGGCGGCGCTCTCGGCGTGCCGAAAGGGTGCGGAGGCGTCGCTTTCAGCGTTTTGCCGCGATTCCTCGTGGTCTGGTGATTTTAGGATTAGCGGCAGTAACTATTATTGCCCCCCTCACCGGTTTTGTGCAGGCCAATAAGCCGGGCTCGATGATTGCGCATGTCCTGTCATTACAGGCAGGAGGAGAAAGTTGGGCCTCTAGTGCCCACCCCCTAAGCGCGGGAGATTCCGAAGAAGGTTTAGTGCCGGTAGCGGCTGCCGACACTAGAGCTAGGATCTTAAGTGCTGACCCCGAATGTCAGTTCTCGAATATCGGTTCTGGCAACACGGCTGATCAAGATATGTCTAACGAGGGAGCAATCCTCTTCCCATTGCAGCGGGGAGTCTTTCAACAAACTTCTCCCTTTGGGCAACGCGTCCACCCGATATCTGGGATTTTGAAACTGCATACCGGAACAGATTTCGCGGCTCCCGCTGGCACCCCTATTCATGCCCTAACCGATGGGGAAGTAGTATTCGTCGGACCTTTGGGCGGGGGAGGAAATACCGTGCGAGTTAAACATAATATCGATGGCAACATTGTTTTCTCCCAGTACAAACATATGCTTCCCGGATCCTTTGCAGTTACGGTAGGACAAAAAGTTAAAGCAGGAGATCGCTTGGGAGCAGTAGGTTCCACCGGGAACTCCACCGGGAACCATCTGCACTTCGAAATCATGCCGGGAGACGAGAACAACTATATTGATCCCGTCCCCTGGCTGGAGGCTCACCATTTCCGTTACCTGGGGCAAAAATGCGATTAGTGCCGCAAATGATCGCCCATCGAGGGGGAGGGGGAGAAACCCTCGAAAACACTCGGGAATCTATTATTTATGCCCTTTCGCAAAAAGTTAGCCGCTATGAAACAGATGTGCGTTCCCTAAAAGACGGCACCGTTGTGCTGCAGCATGATGCCCAGCTAGATAATCCCTGGGGTGATTCGCGGGAAGTGGGCGAGCTGACCTCCCAAGAGTATTTTGCTCTTCGGGGGCCCAGAGGAGAACGTCCAATTTCGTTGAAAAACGCCCTCGAGGATTTTCCAACCCTTTCGTATAACGTGGATATTAAGGAACCGTGCGCCCTGGCAGGAACTTTGCAAATAGTTAATGATGCGGATGCCTGGCAACGGGTAGTGTTCTCGTCTTTTTCCTCAAGAACTCTGCTTGATGTGCGAAAACGTTATCCGCAGGCGCAAACTTGTCTATCACCCCACGAAGTTCTGCAAGCGCTTATTGCGGCCCGCAGTGCCGGTAAACGAAGATTTCATTCATCTGCCGCTTTTGCGCAGGTTCCCCTGAAATGGGCGGGAATAGGAATTGTTGACCGTGCTTTTGTCGCCTGGTGTCACCGTCAGGGAATTCGAGTCGAGCCTTGGACAATCAATGATGAAGTGGAAATGCGGCAGCTAGTTAGCCTTGGCGTGGATGCAATCATGACGGATTATCCTAAACGTTTAAAAGAGGTATTTCGTACCCTATAGGCTGCCTCGCCCTGGTAAGGTTAAAGCATGAGAATACACGTAGCATGCGATCACGCCGCATTTGATTTAAAAGAAGCTTTAGTTAGTCATCTTCAAGAACAGGGCTTAGAGGTAATCGATCACGGAGCTAAGGAATACGATGCCGAGGACGATTATCCAAATACCTGCATTCCTTGCGCTGAAGCTGTCCTCGCGGATGAAGGATCTCTAGGGGTAGTTTTAGGTGGTTCCGGTAACGGTGAACAGATGGCTGCCAACTGTGTCAAAGGGATTCGCGCAGCCCTGGCTTGGAACCTGGAAACTGCCAAACTTGCTCGGATGCATAATAATGCCCAAATTGTATCGGTAGGGGCGCGGATGCATGAGGTACCGCAGGCCTTAGAAATAATTGATGCTTTCATTGCTGAGCCTTTCACTGGAGAGGAGCGTCATCAGCGACGCATCGATTTAATGTCTCAATATGAGCAGGATAAATAGTACCGCTGGGAACTATTTAGAGTCTCCCCGCGCGCGGCTGAAGGCGGTTGATTTCGGTGCACTAGAAAGTGGGCAGCCGCTTCTTTCAGGGTTTTCACTTACGATTAACCCCGGGGAAATGGTAGCTGTTATTGGGTCTCCTGCACTCGGTGATGCTTTAGTTAAGCTGCTGGCTGGTTTGGTGGATCCCGATGCTGGCCAGGTGGAAATCGAGGGACGGGACTTGGCAGAAATGAGTCCCCAACAGCGAGCCTGGCTGCGCCGGGAAAAGATCGGGATGGTGATGCCGTCCCATAATTTGATGGATGCTCTTACAGTTGCTGAGAATATTGCCTTAGTCTATGAGCTATCGGGAATCGGGCATCAAGAGGCGCTTTTACGAAGTGGAATTCTTTTGGCTAATGTGCGGGCCACTGAAATCGCGGACCGTTACCCCGAGCAGTTAGATCGGTATCAACAGCAAAAAGTGGCAGTTGCCAGAGCGGGATTGGGTGGGACAAAACTAGTTTTAGCGAATGATCCCACCGCGCAACTTGGGACAGCAGACAAGGAAAAAATATTTTCTCTGTTGGAAACACAGGTTAATCAGGGTAGTTCCTGCCTGCTGTGCACCAGTGACTCCTCGCTGACCAAATTTGCTGACCGTACCGTGTTGGCGCCCGCAATTGCTGGTGCGCAGGGGAGGCGGGGCAATGACTAAGGCCAGTTTGATTTGGCGAGTCGCCTATCGTGGTTTAACCCATTCCTACCGTAATACCTGGATGGTATTTTCCTTGATAGTTATGGCAACCTTCCTAATGTCGGTGGTGACTATATCGCAGGTTACCCGGGATCCGGTAGTGGCTTCTCCTCAGGAAGCAGTTTTTCCCGCCGCCAGCGCGGCAATAGAATATCGCCCCCAAATGGCTTGGCAGCAGGCAGAAGGATTAGAGTATTTAACCGCTGATGGCCAAAGGCAATGGCGAATTGGGGAGGGGGCTTCCCCTATGGGGCCCAAACCAGAAGATTTAGTTCAGGTTTTGGGAAGTGTCCCGGTGGAACCGCTCGTCTTTGCCGCGGGTGCCTTTGTACCCGATAATGCGAATACCGAGAAAATAAAACTTTCAGGACTAAGCGCTAAATGGGAAGTGCTCGATCCACTTGAAGATACCCTGGTTTTGGGGCATCATCCTCGCCAGGACACGGAGATCGCGCTGAATAAGAAGACGGCCAAAAAACTTTCCCTCAAGGTGGGAGAAAAAATCTCGGGGAAGCACCTATGCTCTGCGAATACCTGCCTAGAGAATAAAACTTATCGGATATCCGGAATTTTTATCGCCCCCCACAGCCCTCTGCAACAGTTCCGCCTACCGCTGGTAGCTGATAGTAACTTTTTAGGGCTTAGTGCTACCTCTAAACAAGTACCTTCCCAGCAGTCTGATGCGGCTTGGCCATTTGCTAGCCTTACTGCTGAACAGCAGAAATATCCGTACTTTATTTATTCCTTCCAAGTGATGGGAAATACCGATATTTCTCCTGAGCAAAGGAGCAAGTTAAACTCTGCCCACCTGCGAGTAATAGCTGCTGACGACCCGCCATTTTGGGATTTTGAAGCTATCAGTTTTGCGAAACGGGGATTACTGTTTTTACCGGCAGTGATCTGTTATCTATTGGGATTATTTGCAGGAAATCTGCCACTTATGAATCGCCTGATTTGCCGACAAAATAACAGTTTCCTGGCTCTGAACCGTATTGGAGGATACCCGGCTTTAGTACGCCGTATTTTAGAGGCCCAAGCGCTAATGCTAGGTTTGGCAGGCAGCATTGTAGGGGTAATACTCGGTTACGCCTTCCAACAGATTTTCATATCCCCCGATGTGGGGGCACCCCACATCGTATTATTTTTCCTGGCTTCGGCAGCTATCCTGGGGGTGATTTGTTGCGTCCTCGCTATGGTGATCGCTGCAAATAAGGCCTCCAAGAAGCTCTGAGTTTTCGCGAAAACATAGTAAGGATAGGGGCCCTAGAGCTAGTTTTTAGGGATTAACCGTAACTACTAATAGGGGCAGCGGGGATAGGTACGTTTACGTCCTATCCCCGCTGTAGTTGCAGTTAGTATGCTGTGGCCTAAAACTTTACTAAGGAGTAGACCTGTTGGGCTATTGCCAACTCTTCATTAGTGGGAACCACCAGCACCTTAACTTTAGAATCAGGAGTAGAAATAATTGCTTCATGAGAGAAACGTTGTTCGTTAATCTCCTGGTCAATCTTCACTCCCATAAAGGCGAGGCTGCGGCACAGTTCCCAACGAATTCCCGGATCGTTTTCCCCAATACCGGCAGTGAAAGTCAGGGCATCTAGTCCGCCTAAGACTGCCCAATAAGCCCCCACATATTTTAAGAGACGGTGCAAATAGATCTCTAGAGCTATCTCGGCCTGGGAATCCCCAGCCTCGAGTAACTTCCAAATCTCGCGCATATCGTTATGTCCGGTTAGCCCCTTCATTCCGGATTGGCGGTTGAAAAGTTCATCGATTTCTTCGATATCCATACCGGCCTCGCGGTAGAGGTGGAAAACGGCGGCTGGATCAATATCCCCGGTGCGTCCTCCCATCACTAAACCTTCCAAAGGAGTCAGGCCCATAGATGTTTCCACGGGATGGTGCCCGACAATCGCGGAAGCAGAAGCGCCATTTCCCAGGTGCAATACAATTTGTTTTAGATCATCGTTTCCCAGTATTGAACAAACTCGTTGGGAAACATACTGGTGGGAAGTACCGTGAGCTCCGTATCGGCGGATCCGGTACTTTTCGGCTACTGATCGTTTCAGGGCGTAGGTATAGGCCTTTTCAGGGAGGTGATTAAAGAAGGCGGTATCAAATGCTGCCACGTGTGGAACGTCCGGCAAGATCCGTTTAGCAGCGTCGATACCCTTTAAATGGGCAGGATTGTGTAGCGGCCCCAGGGGGCAAAGTTCTTCGATCAAAGAATAAACATTCTTGTCGATTATTGCCGGACCAGAAAAATAGGGACCGCCCTGTACGATCCGGTGCCCCACCCCCACTACCTGTGATTCTTGGAGAGAAGGACCGATTTTTTCAAAGAGCTCTTCTACAACCGCCATTCCTTCCAGATGGTCGCGAACTGAGCGGACCATTTTTTCTTCCACATCATGGTAAACATGCTTGATACGGCTGCGTTCTTCGCCGATTTGTTCGACGATACCGCTCGCTATTTCCTCACCGGTTTCCGGGTTCATCAGCTTATATTTGATTGACGAAGACCCGGAGTTAATTACCAGAATAGAATCGTTTTCCACGCCCTTTTCCTCCTTTGGGGGCATTATCCCTGCGCCTGGATAGCAGTAATAATGATGGTGTTGACTATATCTTCGACCAGTGCTCCGCGAGAGAGATCGTTGACCGGCTTATTAAGTCCCTGCAGAATCGGACCTACCGCAATAGCTCCCGCGGTCCGCTGTACCGCCTTATATACGCAGTTTCCAACATCGAGGTGGTTAAATACAAATACGTTAGCTTGTCCTGCTACCGGGGAGTCGGGGCATTTTTTGGATGCAACCGACTTATCGATAGCAGCATCGAATTGCAAGGGGCCATCTAACGCTAGCTCCGGGTGATTTTCTTTAGCTAACTTTGTTGCTTGAGAAACTTTCTCCACGGTTTCGCCGCTGCCGGAATCCCCGGTCGAATAGGAGATGAGTGCAACTTTGGGATCAATACCGAACTGGGCAGCAGTTTGGGCACTAGAAGCCGCAATATCCGCTAATTGAGCGGGATTAGGATTAATCGAAACTGCGCAATCAGCATAGAGATCAGCATGATCAGAAAACAGCATCAGGAACGCCCCGGATACTGTCGATACTTGCGGTTTGGTTTTAATAATCTGGAGGGCGGGCCGGATAGTGTTGGCCGTGGTGTGGCAGGCGCCCGACACCATCCCGTCGGCGTCTCCACAGGCGATCATCATGGTGCCAAAATAGGCGGAATCTTGTAACATTTCCCGGGCTTTTTCCGGGGTGACACCTTTATGCGCTCGCAGTTCGGCGAGCCGGGAGGCATACCTATTTAATCGTTCTTCGTCACGCAAAGATACCACTTGGGCAGCGCTTAAATCGAGGTTTAGCTTGCTGGCTCGCAAGGTGATATCGCCTTCGTCTCCGAGCAGGATTATCTTTGCGGCAGCCATCTTTATAATCTGGGCGGCGGCCTGCAGCACCCGATCGTCCTCGGATTCTGGAAGCACAATTGTGCGAGGAGCGGCTTTAGCGCGCGCGGTAAGCCTGCCCTGGTAGGCAAGGGGAGGTACCCCTAGGTGCGGCGGATTTTTCAGCATTGGGGCTAACTTTTCGAGGTCGCTGGCACTTACTTCACTACTTGTTACCGCCACTACCGGCGCGTGTTCCAAAGATACCGAGGGGGAGAAAGTTGCGTTTAACAGAATCGTTGCTACTGCAGTTCCGCCCGCGTTTGAGGCAGTCAGTGCCATAATATGTGCGCTGTTGACGGCATCTTCCTCGTCCATCCCGGCGGCATCAATTACCAGAATCATGGGGGCGAGTAAGTGACAAGCGGCGCGAGCATGCACAGCGGCGATATCTACACCGGGGAAAGCTACGGAAAATGCTCCGTCGTAGAGGGCGTCTTCACTGGCGGAGTAAGTATCAATTATTTTTCGGGCGGCCTCATCAGTTTTAAGAACCCAGTCTTGAGGCGCGGGTAATCCCTTTTTAAATACCCGTTTTGTAGGCAGCTTTCCCAGCAACTCAGCTAGGGAGGTGGTAATAGCTTCAGTATTAATATCTGCCTGCAAGGGGGCCAAATAATAGGAGCATGACATTGCCGATGTTTCCTTCCGGTTCTTTAAAAAATATCCCTCCCTAGATTAGCAGCTAAATTAACCCCCAAATAAAGGTAAAATACAGCTACTCGGTTCTTGGGGGTCGAAAATTTATTATTTGGGGTGGCAACTTGGATGTTAAATTCCCGCTATGCTGGAAGGCGTGAATGAATCAAGTCCTGATTGGGTACGTCCCGTCCTCGTATTTGATATGGGGGCGCAAACCGCGCAGCTGATAGCGCGACGGGTTCGCGAAGCCCATATATATTCTGAAATTGTTTCTCCCAAACTTTCTGCACAGCAGATTTTGGCGCGTAAGCCGCTAGCTCTAATCGTTTCCGGAGGACCGCATTCCGTATACGAGGAAGGCTCCCCCCATATTGATCCGCAGCTTTTAGAAAGCGGAGTCCCGATTCTGGGAATCTGCTACGGCTTCCAGATGCTCACTCAGATGTTGGGCGGTAAGGTCGCGAGTGCCGGGCGTCATGAATATGGCAAGGCTGATGCGAAAGTCGATACTGAGTGTCCGCTATTTGCAGATACTCCTGCCCAGCAAGTGGTGTGGATGTCGCACAATGACGAAGCAAAAGCGTTACCAGCTGCAGCTAAGGTAGTGGCTAGTTCCCCGGGAGCCCAGATCGCGGCCTTTGAAATTGAGGGACTTCCCATCTGGGGGGTGCAATGGCATCCCGAGGTGCGTCACAGCGCATACGGCAGTCAGCTAATCCAAAACTTCCTGTTTAAGGCGGCAGGGCTAAAGCCCAATTGGGATCCACATTCCATTCAGGAACACGAAATTCGTCAGATCCGGGAAAAGGTCGGGAATGCGCGGGTTATTTGCGGGCTGTCTGGGGGAGTCGATTCCTCTGTAGCAGCTGCCCTAGTACACCGGGCCGTTGGTGATCAGCTTACCTGTATTTTCGTTGACCACGGTCTGCTGCGGGAAGGGGAACGTGAACAAGTCGAGCGCGACTACGCGGCCTCGAGCGGGGTAAAGATCGTGACCGTGGATGAATCTGAACGTTTCCTCAATGCCCTCGCCGGGGTGAAAGAGCCAGAGCAAAAACGTAAAATCATCGGCCGAGAGTTTATCCGGGCTTTCGAGGACGCCCAACGCGCCCTCGTAAAAGAAGCCGGAGAAGCCGGAGAAGAAATAAAGTTTTTGGTGCAAGGAACCCTATACCCGGATGTTGTGGAATCTGGCGGGGGAGAAGGCACTGCCAATATCAAGTCGCACCACAATGTAGGGGGACTTCCTGAGGATCTTTCCTTCGAACTGATAGAGCCGTTGCGCACTCTCTTTAAGGATGAGGTGCGTGCCCTGGGAATAGAGCTAGGCCTACCAGAGAATCTGGTGTGGCGCCAGCCTTTCCCCGGTCCGGGCTTAGGCGTGCGGATCCTGGGGGAGCTCACCAAAGAGAACCTAGATATCTTGCGGGCTGCTGACCGGATAGTTCGTGAGGAACTCACCGCTGCTGGATTGGATCGACAGATTTGGCAATGCCCGGTGGTATTGCTGGCAGATGTGCGCAGCGTCGGGGTACAAGGAGATGCTCGTACCTATGGGCATCCAATCGTGATCCGCCCGGTGGTAACCGAGGATGCGATGACAGCCGATTGGTTCCGTTTACCCTACGAGGTACTAGAGCGGATTTCTAACCGTATCACCGGGGATGTTCCCGAAATTAACCGGGTAGTGCTAGATTGCACCTCCAAGCCTCCGGGGACTATCGAGTGGGAGTAGTTCCTAAACGGGCTATTGCGTTTTGGTGCACCTTATCGGTGCTATCAGCGGAATAGCCAGGAGCTAACTAAACCTTTAGGCGAAGCATGATAGTTGCCGCTTAAACCCGAAAATTATCCCTAGGAAAGCTCTGGTTTACCCGGCATCGGGATAAGAAGAAGTAAATTCGGTTACTTTGTGGCCTTTGATCGTTGTCTGTGTTTGGAGTTTGTCCATTTTTCCCGATGAAGGATTGGGTTCAAAGACGGTTATCTTTCCTCCTGACCCCAGTTCAATACGAGCACCTTGTTGGGTGCCTCCTATCACGGTCATATAAGGGCATTCGGGGTCTTCAGGTAGGAGGAACCGGTTGGCCCGGGTAATCAGTAGCTGCGGGTTGTCCGGGATGAACCGGCGGGTTTACCGGCGGATATC